>JADLCC010000158.1 GCA_020847425.1 Saprospiraceae bacterium | reverse complement strand
TTTTCAGCCGCGAACCGATCCGCGATTTTAACATCCTGCTCCAGCAAATCAAAAAAGAAGCGCTGAGCAGGCCCTTTCCGGAAAGCGTGCAAAAGGCGCTGGGCAAACGGATGATTGCGAATAAGAGTCTGGTTTTTACACCCGAGTCCGTTCAATTCGAGACGAGTGCGGCGACGGGGGTGATTGCGCCAGTGATCCTTCAGATTCCAGTGAAATAAGGACCATAGAAAGGCGATTTTGATTTATTTTAACCCATTTGAGCACTCCCAGCGCTGTATCTATGCTACTCAAATGCGGTCTTACTTCCTCGACGTCACAAAATACATATCCACCATTCCCTTGCTTTTCGCTTCTATTTTACCGCGGTGTTCACAAACAAAATGATCTTTCACCAGTTCATACGTGCCGCCGGAGATATTGATTTTCCCCGCTTCGCCGCTGCTTTCCATGCGGGCAGCCACATTCACGGCGTCGCCCCAGACGTCGTAGGCAAATTTGCGGATACCCACCACGCCCGCCACAACGGGTCCGGTATGGATGCCGACGCGCAGCCCCAGCACCGGATCGCCATTGGCCTGTCGGCGCTGGTTCCAGCCCTGCACAAATGCCTGAATTTCCAGTCCTGCTTTTACGGCGTCGAAAGCGTGCGTGCGGTTGGCATCGGGCACGCCGCCTGCGCACATGTAGGCATCGCCGATGGTTTTGATCGGTTCCAGGTTGTGCCGAATAACAATTTCATCGAAAGCGCTGAAACATTCATTCAGGATTTTAATGAGTTCTTTCGGTGAAATCTGGGCAGCCACCTGCGTGAATCCCGAAAAATCGGTAAATAAAACGGTTACACTATCAAACGACTTGGGCGTGGCAAAACCATTTTCCCGCAATTCTTCCGCAATACTGACCGGGAGAATATTGAACAGCAGGTTTTCCGATTTTTGCTTTTCTATTTCGATCACTTCTTTCTGTTGTTTGATGATCTGGGTGCGTTCCTGCACTTTTTCTTCCAGGTTGCGGTACAACAAAGCGTTTTCGATGGAGACGGCCATTTGGGCCGACAGCAGTTCAACAACTTCCACGCGGTCGGCCGTAAAAGCGGAATCGATCAGCTTGTTTTCCATGTAAATGATCCCCAGCATTTTGCCCTGGTGCATGATGGGCAGGCTGAGTACCGATTTCGGCTGATTGCTTTTGATATATGCCGAATTCCCAAAACGGTCGTCGCTGATGGCATTGTCGAGCACCACCTCCTCTTTTGTCAGTTGTACATACTGCACCACCGCAACAGACAGGATATGATCGGCGTCTGCGAGCGGGATTTGTTCGGATTGCAGGTACAGGGTTTGCGCTTCTGTGTTGCCTTCCGCTACAACTGTCAGTACGCCGTGGTCGTCGACACGGACCAAAACGGCGCGTTGGGCCCCTGCATTTTCAACGATCAAAGTGATCATCCGGCGCAGGAGTTTGTCGATGGCGACTTCGCTGGAGATCGCGGTGTAAGCCTTGATAATGGAGTACAAATCCAGTGCTTCCGAGGATTCGCCCTGGGTGTTTTTGCCAACGCCGATATGCGTTCCGCCCCTGCGGATCACCTCTGTAATGTGGTCGGAATACAGGGTTTTGAGTTGATTGGCTTTGGCGCCAGCCCCCCATTTCAAATAAAGGGTAAAGGCATCCTGCAAATAAGGGCGCGCCAGTTTCGGTTTTCCGATACCCAAAAAGAAGCGGCCTGCGAGTTCGTTGGCCAGCGCTTCGTCGTGCAAAAAACCATTGAGATTCGCCAGACGAATGGTTTCATCGTATTCATCCGAGGTGATTCGGTTGTCCGATTGAAATGATTTTAGCCCTGCTTCAATCATGTGGTATTTGTGCAGGAAATTGTCGGGCGAATTATCTGCCCAGGTCTTCATCTGCACCTGATTTTGTGTAACGGTTTCGAGCAGAGCCGCTCGCACCGTTTCATCGGATTTTACCGCGAGGTCTAGTAAATTCAGCGAGTGCAAATAATTCAGATCGGAGTAGTACACATATCCCGTAGAAGCGTATGCCACCGCTTGGGCAGCCGCTACCAGTTCCAGTGCTTTTTCCGGCTCACCGAAAAGGTAATACAGGCGCATTTTGGACAGGTAATAGACATGGATAGGCAATTTCAGCGCATAATCCACAATGGGCGCGATCAGATCGGCCTCGCTCAAACCTTCGTTTTCCAGGCTCGTGGGACTGGTGGTAAGCCCCTGAAGCGCTTCGGACAGCCGCTGCAGCACCAGAATACCTTGTCCCAAAAAATCCTTGGTTCGTGCAAAAAACGGGCGGAATTTCAGGCATTCGTTCACCACTTCCTGCAGCGGTCTGCCGATCACAAAATGGGTCCACATCAGGGAGTAGGCATTGTATCCGGCATAAATCAGGTCGCCGGTTTCCTGCCCGTATTGAAACCCTTCCACGGCCAGCGGCATACTTTGTTTCAGGTGAACCCTCCAGTGTGAAATCATCTGACCGAAAATCAGGTTCACTTTGGCGCGGTTTTCCACCTTGTTGAACTTCCTGTTGAGTTCCAGCGACAGTTTTCCATAAGCATATCCGCTGGGAGAATCGCCGATACCATGGGCAACCATCACCCCGAAGGCGGAATACCCCAGGTCGGAAATATCGGAATTGCCATCTTTCATGGAAAGTTTTACCAACTGCATGATGACCCAGACCCAGATCGTATCGTTGTACAAAAAGTAGGCGGGCGTGGCAATGACCGACAACAGCAGGGTCCGCATATAGCCATCCGGGTCAGTCAGTAGCGGCAATTCCGTCAGTTCATCGATCGGGCGGCCGGCGCGGAGCCCTTCTATCTCTCCCAGTCCCTGGCCGATCATTTCCGGTGTAACGCTAGCGGGTACTTCAATTCCGTAGAGTACCAGACCTTCCTTACAAGCGTTAAATGCGTCCATTAACTGGCCGATATTGGTGTACAATACCCCTTTCAGCAGGTGCACTTTTGCCAGATCGGCGCGCAGGGTAGTATTGCTCAAAATCGTACCGAGCACTTTTTCCGCTTCGGCATGCTGGACGGAGAGGTAAAGCGCCTCCGCCCTTTCATAATGCAGGTCGTAACTGAGTTGGTAACAATCGCTTGTCCAGTTCAAATCGCCCAGCAGTTCTATACCGTAAGCGAGGTAATCAGCCGCTGAGGCATTGGCGGTAGAGGCTTTTGCTTTTTTGCCGGCCAGCAGAAAAAGTGCGGCATACTGCACCCGTTGCGCCGCATCTGTGATCAAATGCCTGCCGAGACTGAGGTGGTTCACCACATCGAACAGGCGGTCGTCGAGCATTTCGGGAGACATTTCCTGGAGGAGCAATCTTCCGATGTGCAGGTGCATTTTGGGGCGGTCCTTTTCAGGAATCATATTGTACGCCGCCTGTTGAATCCGGTCGTGCAAAAATCGGTACCTCGGATTGAGGTTCGTCAAACCGAAAGCACTCAGGTCGGCGCCCTCCGCTTCCGACTGAAAAGCGCGATAATTATCGTCGAGCGGCGGAGTCAGGCCTTCCCGGATGCCAGGCCAGAGTTCGCGGGCGACTTCCTGTTCCGGCATTCCGGTAGCGGCCGCCAGGGTGCGGAGATCGAAAGAAGCCCCCACACACGCGGCTACTTGAAGCAGTTCGGAAGTTTTGGCTGGTAGTTTCTGAATTTTTCCGGTCATCAGGTCGACCACATTGTCGGAGACTTTTTGTGCAAGGATCGCCTTCGTATTCCATTGCCAGCGGAATTGGTTAAAATCGAACCGAACGAGATCATCTTCATGCAATTTTGCCAAAAACTGGGTCATGAAGAATGGATTCCCGGCCGTTTTATCAAAAACGAGGCTACTCAAATCATCACTCTCATTTACCTGGCAGCGCAGCGAATCGGCCACCAGTTGTTTCACCTCAACAAGCGGGAGCGGCTGCAACTGAATCGTCGTAATGTCGGCGGTTTCTTTGCCGAGTTCCGACAAGGTCAACATCAAGGGGCTGGTAGCGGTCACCTCATTGTCGCGGTAAGCGCCGATGACCAGCAAATGTTGCACCCGGTCTTCCAGCAGCAGGTTGCTCAACATTTTCAGGCTGGCGGCATCGGCCCACTGCAAATCATCTAGGAAAAGCACCAAAGGGTATTCTTTTTGGGCAAATACGCCGATAAAATTCAGGAACGTATTAAAAAATCGGTTCTGTGCTTCTGTAGGCAGCAAGGCGGCTACCGGCGGCTGCGGGCCGATGAGCAATTCAACTTCCGGAATGACATCGATGATAATCTGGCCGTTGCTGGCCAAGGCAGCCAGCAGTTTGTCTTTCCAGATCGCCCTGCGTTCCACACTTTCGGTCAGCAACTGCTGAATCAGACCTTCAAATGCTTTGAGGAAAGCGAAATACGGGATGTTGCGCTGGTACTGATCGTATTTTCCTGAAATAAAAAAGCCGCTCTTTTCTGTGATGGGTTTATGAATTTCATGCACCAATGCCGATTTACCGATACCCGAATAACCCGACACCAGCAGTAAATGGCTGCTGCCCTGACTGATTTTGTTGAAATAACCGATCAGGCTGGTGATTTCCGATGCCCGCCCGTACAGTTTTTGCGACAAATGAAAGTGGTGGGAGTAGTCTTTTTGAGCGAGAAGAAAAGACTGAATCGCGCCATTGGAAGAAAACTGGTCGGCGCATTGTTCCAGGTCGTACAACAGACCAAAAGCCGACTGGTAGCGGTCGTCCGCGTTCTTTTCCAATAATTTGGCCAGAATATCCCTCAAGGGTTCCGGAACGCTGCTCAGATCGGGTGCTACGGCAATGTGGCTGTGGATCAATGCCAGCGGATCGACACTGGCAAAGGGGCATTTACCCGTCAGCATTTCATAAAAAATTACCCCGAGGCTGTACAGGTCGGCCCGGTAATCGACCAGCCGGTTCATACGGCCGGTTTGCTCCGGTGAAATATAGCTCAGGTGTCCTTCCAGCAGGCGCAGGCTGCGCATGGTGTTGTTTTCAGACGACAGCCGGGTGGCGATCCCGAAATCGATCATCCGGATGGCCCCGTTTTGCTGTTCCACAATGATATTTGAGGGCTGAATATCTTTATGGATAACTTTTTGCCGGTGCAGTTGTCCCACCGCTGTTGCCAATGCGGGCGCCAGTTTCAGAAAGTCGCGCACGGAAACAGGGAAGCGGTACGCCTCGTGCAGCGGTTTGCCGTCGATGTATTCGAGCACCAACGCCGGCGCGCCTTCGTATTCTGTTTTTTCATATACTTTTCTTGCGCTGCCCGTTTCTTTTAAATGCTGCAAAATATCATATTCGGTATTGAGGTGCAGCCTGCATTTGGGGTCAAAATTGTTTTTTGAAATCGTTTTTAGCAGGTAGCGCTGCCCCTCATTTGGATCGGTAAATTCATAGATCGTAAAATTAGAGCTCCGCTTCACCAGGTTCATTCTGGGTGATGCCGTTTGATCTGATAACGTACTGAATTTTCCTGACATGGCAATTGCGCTTTTAAGGGATGATCATAAGTTCAGAGTTAATATCAGTTTGAGTTATTTTTTATACAAATGCTTGAGTATCAAGCCTGATAACCAATAACGGATAACCGATAACTACTTAAATGTCAGAGTTTAAGTTTTGGATACTTTCTCTGCATTGACCATCGGGCGAAAGGATAGATTAATTGGTGGATTACCGTCATTTTGTACGCATTCCGGAAAAAACGGCCGGGATCGGGCCGGTTGCCCGCCAGTTGTCCCATGATTTTGTAACCGGAAGGCCAACTGCCTGCTTTGTCGTATAAAAAACGGGTCACGATGCCTGATTTTATCCTGGGCATAAAGGCTTTTTGAGCCATTTCAGGATAACTTTTCTGTTGTAAAATACTCTGTGCAGCGAGAAATCCGGATTGCATGGCGGTGCGTATGCCGAAGCCCCACAAAAAATCCTGTATACCTGCGGCTTCTCCCACCACGAGGTTTTTGCCTTGCATAAACTCTTTTTCGAGTGCAATACTGCCCAGCCCGCCGACAAAACGTGGCGCCTGAATATCCAGATCGACCAATGTGCCGATGATGGATTTGGCTTTTTCGAGGCATTCGTTGACGGTCTGAAACCGGTCAAAAAGCACAGTGCACAGGCAGGCATAGCCACTGTGGACCAGCAGATAGGCATATCCTTTGCAGGCTGCCGACTCATTGACCAAAAAAATGGCCATATCGGGCAATTGGGTATGCCAGACAATGCCTTTGTCCACCGCGAATGTGCTACGCGCATTAGGCCCTGTTGCGATGATATCGGCCTGTTCCGGAGCAATGGCCTGTCCAAGGTGTATCCGCACGCCTGCAGCAAGGGCCTGCGCTTTAAGCCCCTGATCGAGGGTACCGGGCGCCGGGCCTCTTTTTACCAGGTAGCATACCGGGCGTTGAAACGCACAGCGCATTTGCAGATCGCGCCCGTCGGTGAGCAACAGCGGAGGCATGGCATGGCAATCGAAATTGACGTCGATCTGCATGTCCGCCAGACAGGATTGCAGCGTTTCCTCAGTCGTCCAGTTTTCCAGCCCCTGCCAGTCGCCGAGAAAACGCCCGCCCACCTCTTTTTTGCGTTCATACACGTTGACCTCCACCCCTGCTTTAGCAAGGTTGATCGCTGCAGTCAGGCCGGATACCCCGGCGCCTGCGATGGTAACGGCGCGCTGAGCGGATTTCATATATCGGCAGAAAAGTTCAAATCTTTGATGATCGGCTTGTGATCGCCCAGTCCGTATTCATTTTTGCGCAGTGCCTGGGCGGCCATCAATCCCGACATAATTGCCACTTCAGCACAACCCATATTGTACCCCGTATCGATCCAGTCGCCGGCAAAAAACAGATTTTTATAACCGCTTTGATCGGTTTTCAGGCGAAATTTACCTGAACCGGGGAGCGACAGCACATAGCGTTCCGTCGGGTCGATATTGGCGGAATAAAACTGTTCATTGAGTTTTTCCAAACCTGTTGCATCGGTTTTTCCGGTCGGATCGGCCAGTAAATCCAGGTCAAATCCCGCCGGGTTTTCATTGGTTGTGGCGGCCGGCCACAAGAAACCGGCATTGTCCTGGAGCCACTGCGTGGTCATTTCCTTCACCCGTTCCTGTTGCCGTCTGGGGAAATCGGTATCCGAATACGGTGGAATCGGGGCATTTTCAGAAAGCGGGCCGCAGAAATAAGCGAGGCTTTTCGGCGTGTCGGGCACAGTCCAATCTTCCCATTTCAACAATTCCGTCATGTCGGCGTACGAGTTAATGGGGTTGGCGAAGGTATCGAGTATCGGCATGTCGTCGGGTTCCATACCGAGCGCAGGGAGGTCCATGCCGAGTTCGGCCAGGTTTTTTTTCACCCACAACTGAACGCCCTGGGTTTGAATGGTCTGGACATTGTCGACCATATTTTTCCACTCGGTTCGTTTGTCTATAATGTCGGAACAAATATCCTTTAGTCCTGCCACGGAAATAGCCAGTACCGCCTGATCAAAATCCTTGCCTTTTTCGAGGGTGTGGACCTTGCGGTTTTTCCAGCCCGACCAGGCAGAATTGAGGTTAATATTGTCTTTTTGCAGGGCTTCGAGGTCTTCCGGGTGGATCTGGTCGGCCAGTTCTTTCCATTTCCAGAAAGGGTGCGAGGCCCAGCAAAAGAGCCCTTTGACCAGTTTGGTCGCCTGAAATTCCGCTCCGGGGGTTTTCAAGCGGATCTGTTCTCCAATCGTAATTTTTTCAATGTCGTCGCCCTTGGCGTAGTCAATTTTTTCGACCTGGTGGAAAAACTTGAATTGCACCCCGCGCTTTTTTAACACCTCGTAAATCGTAGAAACCACCACATCGGCTGTTCCACCTTTGAAGCGGTACATCACTGAACCTTTGTATCCCAGAATGATCAGCATGGCTCCCATGAGGGCTGTGCCGGCGGCAATTCGCCCGGGCAGGGTAGTGTCACCGCTGGCCGGATACGCAAAAACGAGGGTGTAAATGTCTTTCACCGGAGCGGACCACACCACCTCTTCCGGAGCGCCGAGCTGGCTGAGCCATTCGCGGTAATCGAGGTGGTTGATGGATTCAAAATCGTAGGTTCCGGTGTTTTGATTGTATATGGAATTGAGTCCCAGGTAGTTGTAATACCCCACCTGCATAAACATCCAGACTGTTTCCATTCGGGAATCGGCGCCCAGAAAAGGTGCAATTGTTTTTTCTACGCCGGATAAAAACCCGAATAAAAGGTGGGCAATTTTTTCGTGTGGATGCCCCGTTTCGGCGGTAGCGCCGGCTACTGCCGCCGCGTGTTCATCGCTTGTAGGCAAATCATGCACTATTTTTTTGGCATGGTGCAAAAACTGTACATGCTCCGGATGGCCGGAACTCCCGTGGTGTGTTTTTACATCCGCTTTCAGTTTATCCCACCAGGCAGGATGATGGTGCGATTCGGCGGCAAAGACAGACTTGGCAACAATCTCATTGGCTTCTTTGGGCCAAAACCAGCGTAAAAAAGCGGCTCTGATCCTTCCAATGCAGCCTTTGGGTTTCTGATATGGCGAACCTAACAGCAACTCGATCCCCAGCAGGAGCATCTTTTTCATGTTCTCCTGTTCGGTTGGCGCTCCACCGACGCCCGGAATCCCATCATTTTCCGGGAAAATGAGGGTAAAGTTTTCCCACTTGTTTTGTTTTTTGGAAAAAAACGGCAGCATGATAGACGACTGCTTGTGGAAAAGGCTCTCCCAGGTCAGGAATGGCGTTTCGTCTTTTATTTCCCGGAATTGTTCCCACTCGACATAGGACTCCCGGATCATACGCAGGGCATTGTTGTAAAAACCGAGGAAGATATGGATACCATGTTCTTCAATCCGTTCCATGATACCCCGACCGGTTTTGCATTTCCCGCCTAACTGCCACCCAAACTGATATAGCGTGACATCATACAGGTCATTCCATCCTTCGTAATCGGTCAGTTCGTGCGCTGCAGCCAGGCCACTGAGGCCACCGCCAAGAACCACTATTTTCTTTTTGGCGGTAGCGGGTTTTTTGTTCGTTGTTTCTTCCATAGTTGATTCGATTGCTTTTGGCTATTGACAATGGTATTTGTTCTAACTAAAGCGGTTTCGGATGATGGAAGCGCGTTATCCGGAGTATGGTGTCAACTCTTATCTGACTCGTTTGGGCAGCATCAATTTCCAGGGGGCCTGAAAACGGAATCCGCCGGTATAATTATCCTGCAGGCTTTGAAACGGGATGCGTTGTTCGCTGAATCCCGGCAGGAAATGTTGGGTCGTTATTTCACCTTGCTGGGGCTGGATGGTTGCCTGCTGAAAGTCCATGGTAAACTCCGATTGATGGAATCCGAACCAGCCGACCGTGAGCAAGGGTTGATCCAGCCAGGGTTTGATCTGCTGAAAAGCCCTGTTCTCCGCTGCAGGCGTAGCGGCCTCCTCGTTTTTAAACTGCCCGGTCGTTCTTGTTTCCACCTGAAGGCTTCTGCGCAGGCTACCTTCTTCCAACTTGCAGGCGGCATGACGCTTATTGAGATGCCAGATGATCCGCCCGCCCAAAATACCGAGCCAGCTGTTGAGGTACAGTACTACCGGGTAAGCGAATAGTTCGCCTTTCCCACCGATCACGCGAACACTGGGTATAACAAAAGCAAATTCGCTGTAATTCAACAATAAACCAGGAATGGGTGTTCCGACGTTTTTCTGGTGAAAGTTGAAACTCCAGTAGACCGGATGTTTGCCTTCCGGAGCCACTTCCACAGGTGCTAATTCTGTATTCCGGGGCAGTAAAGGGGTCAACAATGCACGATCTGCAAAATCCAGGACAACCGAGGCATCCACGCTTCCCGTGATGAACCCGGAATAAAAAGAGTTGGCCATATTGTTCAAATTGCAAGAGGAACCGACAATTGTTTTTCGTTCGGGTAAAGGTACCAAACAAATGAAAACGTAACTGATTTGTTTTAACTAAAATTATTTGGGTGTGGTGTTGGAGTGGTTTTGTTGATGTTTGCTGGTGCAGCGCACTTTGCTTTGGTATGATGTGCATTGCTACTGTTTAGTACAGGTGTGCGCTTTTTCATAACCTTTATGTTTAGGAAAAAAGTAAAAAATGGAAAATCCCGAATTTTTCATGGAAGAAAAATTCGGGATTTTCCATTTTTACCCAGTATATGATATTACCCAGAAGGCACTCGAACTCATGTCGGTACATGCACCACAGCATTTTCCAAACGCATCTTTTGCTCATACTGTAGCATTTTAGCGTGTATAAAGTCGAAACCCTTTTCCGCTACCTCATTGATTTTCATATTGAGCTGCTCGTAGGCATCAACCTGGCGGTTGCTGTCGGCAATGGAAGTGTTGCTTTGACTTAAGGCGCGTTTGATATTCCGGTCGAACTCGCCCTGCGTCTCACTCAGCATGGACATGCGCAGGTAGTAGCAGGCGAGTGTGTCGGCATAACGGCCCTTGTGCCAGGCATCGCGGATAGAAACGCCGTCCTGAAAACCTTCCGCCAGGTACAAACTCTCCCGAAACTCTTCTGCGGAGCCGCAAATGGCCAGCATAAACAGGTAGTTATTCAGGGCATAAAACTGTTTAGCCTGCCGCTCCCGCATTTTTTCCCGTGTAATGTTGCCCGACTTTTCATCGTCGCGCAGCCATTCGTACGTTTTTCTGCTCAGGCGCAGGCTCTCCTCCAGGTTTTGTTTGCTGGGTGGTTCAAAATTCAAATCACGGGTGCGGTAATAATGCCATTCGGGGCAGTTGAAACCGCCGCCGGAGAAACGCCAGATGGAAGTATGGATATAGGAAAGCCCCAGCCAGACATTGTAGTTTTGGGCGCCGAATTTCCGCATTACACATTCAATGATGCGTAGGGCATGGTCCTGTTGCGGCAACCTGCCGGCCAGGATGGCTGCTGCGTGTATCAGGGCTATGGATGGGGCCGGATATTTATCTGCTTCATCAGAGGGGTCAACGTCATTATAACGTTCATAAACCGTATCGCAGATTTGGCCGATGCGTTTGTACTTTTCAAAAATCCACAGCACGGCCAACCCGCAGGCCAGTCTTTCGAGTTTTTCTGCGTCGATCGGTTTTTGTTGCCCGCTGAACAGGCTGCTCGCCAGGTCATTGACCACATCCGTAAAAGTATCGATCAGGTCGCGTTCGCCGTCTTTGCTGTTGTGTGCGGCCAGAAAAATCCGGTTGATATAATCCTGCACCCTTTTACAAACCGCTTCCGAATAATAAAGCCTCGGTCCGATCTCTTTATACACATCCAGGTCAACCGTTTGGGAATAATTTTTTTCAATAAAAGTGGATGAATCCGTGAAGTCATGCCAGATACCCCGGACGATGCTGATCCTGTCTCCGAATCCTTTCAGTTGTTGCCTTTGCCGGGCTTGTTCGGCTTCTATAAAACGCTCTACTTCTTTTTTGACCACTTCCCTGCGGCCCAATTGGCCGGACAAAATAGTGTTCAGGTCCTGATACCCTTCCATACGCAGCCATTCCTGGAAAAAACTCAACAAAACATTCTCTTCCGAAGAGGGTTGAACATACGAAAGCAGTGATAAGTAGTCCGCCACAGTTTCCTCTGCACCGTTATTTTCTCCCTGAATATTATCATCGAATTTAAGGCGCAGACTGCTCAGGTAACTGCTGTATTTTTCCATCAGGTCGGGCAGTGCGCTTTCTCGGATACCCTGATATATTCCACTGATTATAAAGAAGTTACAGTTTCGGACGATCAGAAAAGGTTTGCCTGCCGGGCTCAGATACGTAAACGGGTACCGGCCGTCCTGGTCGCGTTCCTGACTGAAATGCCGCACGGCTTTCAGAATCGGTTCCTGATTGGAAAAGAAAATGGGTAGGGTTGTGCTGGTATTGGAAATATCGAACTGCCGGAGTTTTTCATCCAGCAGGCAAAGCGCAATCGCATCCAGGTAGTTGTTTGCCTGTTTTTTGCGCTGGTCGTTGAGGAAGCGCAACAAGGGGCGGAACAAGCGATGCGAGGTAATATTGCCATAGTCATAATCGGTACTGCCTGCAAGGTGCAGGGTTTGCGCATCCTTCACCAGATATTTGTACCTGCTTTTCCAGAAGCCGTTGTGGCTTCCTAAAAACATACCTTTAAAAATACTTGTCGCGTCTTTTTGCAGTGCGGATATATACTCGTCTTTATCCAGGCCGGTTTCTTTTACTTGCAGTTCGTTAGCGGCCCAGAATTCGGTCGTTAGCATTTCTGTGTTTTCCAGCGGCACATCGGGGAACCGGCGCTTGTCGTTCAACATCTTGTTCGTCAGTTCTTCCGTGTGGGGTGGGAGCAAATGAATAGGGCCCAGCCATTTTTTATATGCCAGCGCGCAAATGAGCATCGGCTGCCGGTTAAAAAATGGCCACTTGATATACCGAGCATCCACATCCAGCAGTGATTCCCAACCCAACAGCATATCCACTACCCCTGCCGTATCGAAAAATATTTTTTGGCGTGAACTTTCCAGAAAATTGAGGGCTTCACAGAATTGAATATCGTTTGCAAGACCTCTCGGGTCGCGGAAATCGAGGATGGAATCACTCATAGCAGTATATTAAATGGGTTAGGTCTCATTTATCAATGAGTGTAATATTCATGACCACTTTCTGTGCCCTGACTTGCAGGTCGCAGGCATGTGCAATGTCTTGCAGCGACTCATGTTTCAGGGTATTTTGTAATAATTCTTGGATGTATGGCGTCTTGAGGTCATAAAACAGGCTCAGGTACTGGTTATAATTTTCCTCATTACCCTCATGCAAGAAGTTGTATATCGCATGACGCAGGTAAACTGCAGCATAGGCTTTGATTTCTTCGGACGGCTGGTAAGTGATCTCATCCCATTGATACAAGAGGTCTAGTGCGACAAATGGGTTCTTTTCCCGAAACATGTAAATAAGCACAATAAGCAGCCAGGGGCGTTTTTCCAACTGCTCCCCCAATTCGTGCTTCAGGCCCATCAGCGTGATATCGTCACTGGTATGTTCGTGTAATTTAACCCGTAGAATCCAGACATCCAGTTCATCGATCTGGGACAAAGGGACAGGCGGGTTTTGCAGCAGTTCCTGCAGGAAAATGGCGTTAACGCCAGCATATGCTTGCGCAATAAGTGATTTCAGGTGCGCCAGCACTGTTTGGTCCCGCTCAACGAGCGCCTGCTCGAATTTTCTTTCAAAATACAGGCTGTGAAAATTCAACCAGTCTTTTTCCTGGCGGGTCAGGATATCAAAGGCGAGTTCGGAAGGGCTTAAAACCAGGATTTTATATTTCGGTTGTCCAGCCTCCAGCCAGGGCAGCAAAGGTTGTAGCGCATCGTCGTTTGCAGAAAGAATATCGGAAAATAATTCTTCCAGATCGGGGCGGGGCACGATGGAATCGTTGAGTAGATCGAATAAAGGCTGAACGGCATGTTGTTGAAGCAAAGAACGATATGTGGTGGAAATCATCTGGTAGGATATGTGTGATTTTTAACTGAACAAAAATAGGGCAGGTCTTGAATAAAGATGCAGATAACAATAAAAAAACCGCATAACACCTTAATGCATATGATAATCTTATATCTTAGCGCCTTTCATTACAAAAAAGAAAGATAAAGATTCAATAGTATTTATAGACATAATCCATAGAAGTCATCTTACAGGATGCTACTACATTCCCTACGAGCGATTTTAATACAAAAGGCGAAATGAGATTTCGCAATGCGAAATGCCATTTCGCAACCGTTTTTTTGATTGCACATCCTGTTTTATCTACCGTTTGTTTATTCCACATTTATGCAACCGTTTCCTGCCTCCCGCCGAATAACCACGTTTGCCAAAGATGTTATCGCCCCACTTCGCCAACCTGAAAAAATGGTATTGCTGAGTTTGGGATGCGAAGAACCGGGGCAGTCTGTTTTGTATGATTGTTTTCAGGCCAACCTCATGGAAGACCAGCCGCAGCCCACTCTTTCCAGGCGGCTTTTTGATCAGTCTCTCCGCGATATCCTGTGCAATGGCGGCGGTATTACCAGGTTGAATTCCGAACATTTACCCGTTGAATTCCGGGATGCAGGTATGTTGGACGACTATGGCTGGCACGTTTTACCGCTTTCCGTTTTTGCTACACCAATTGGATTTCTTTTGATTTCCGACCAGGAAGAACTGCCTTCCCAGGCCTACGGCCATCTGAACGGACACCTGCTGGATGCGCTGATGTCCGAATTGGATGAGTACTTTTCCGAAGAAGTTTTGCGCAGCATCGAGCACCCGAAAGCGTTGGCGCAAGAATTTAACCGGGCTGTATTGCCCTGGCTGGCGCCGTACAGCCATTGCTTGTCCGACGAGGCAGAGGCAGGGAATGTGGAAACTTATTTCGATCTGTGGAATACCATACAATTCACTACGCGTTTATCGCTTTCCGTCGGCGCAAAGGCTTTCTGGATGGAATACACGTTTTGTAACAGCATCCCGGATGTAGCCCAATTGCCTTTCGGGCTTTCTTTTCTCGAACGCTATTTTAACCAAATCCTCTGCGTAAGGTGGGAACGCCTGCGGGTGCAGATACCGGACCGCAGGGAACTGGAGGCTAAACTCGACCATGTAACAAATTTGTTGGAAGACATTCGGCAGGACGTATTGAATATTCCTTACATGGCCGGGGAAAATGGTGGAGATGAAATCGTCAAACCATTTACATTTTATCTGCCGGTTGGGAAAAAAGACTGGATTATATGTTTTAATGGCCTCAGGGAGAATATGATGGACAAACCACAACGCAACGTCGGCCTGGAATGTATCCGGATATTATTACAAAACCCAGACCGGACATTTTCTCCTCCTGAATTATACACGAAAAACCGGTACACCAAAGGGCAACGCCAATCGCCGGAGACCGATACGATTGAAAATGAACGCCGGAAATATGAACTTCTGGATTACCTGGATTCATTTAAGGAGGCTTTAGAAACAACCGGAAACCCAAAAGAAATTCGTGAAATCTGGCGGTTCCGACTCGAAGTATTGAAGGTTTTGCTGATGCACGAGCCTCAAAATCCGAAATTCAAATTCCAATATGGCGAAGCCGCTGAAAAAATAAAACATTACCAGGCTGCCATGGCTGATGAAAACCTCGACCCCAAGAAGATCAAACTTTTTAACGACCTGAAACCCACCGGCAATTACCACAATACCAGCACAACCCTGCAACATGGCATTAAGGATGCGATTGCATTGCTCGACAACCCCGAATTGCAAGCCTATTTAACGGCTACTATCGTCCAGATAAAACGCGGGGAACATGAACCTTTTAAGTACGTTCCCGGTTTGAGTAACCATCCGGCGGTAAAAAGGCTGCCTGTCTGGGATACCGGCGATCCAATTGCATAAAAAATTGATACAGAAGCCTTTAGCGGCGTGCGAAATGATGTTTCGCACGCCGCTTTTTTATTTCGCCTTTTGCTGTTGAACATCTCGTAACAATCTGCAGCAAAAATCATGAAAGACTTGATCCGATTTCTACTCCTCTTCCTCCTCTGCGGTCTCCTGTGGGACAAAATCGTAACCGCCAAAGAAGACACCTCTCCCCCCGAACCGCATAGACGGCCGACACTCGAAGCGCCGTTGATCCCCGAGTTCACGCTCCATCACCCGGAACCGGGTTTTTTCGAGAGCATTTTGAACAACTTCGATGCCGAGCACAATCTGGGCGATAACATGCTGAAAGCCTGTCTGATCGATGGTATCCGGCCGGTCTCGGTCGAATTGATCGCTCCGGAAAACGCCGATCTCCCGCTCAACCTCGGCCAGTTATGCGACCTGTACCAGGCGGCCCAAACCTGGCAATACCTCAATGATCCCGCCGGCCGCGAATACTTTGCGCCGCCGGCCGAATCGCACCGCACACACCGCGGCGATTGTGATGACTATGCGATTTACCTCGCTTCCCTTGCTTCCTCCATCGGGTTTGAATCTGTCATTGGTGTCGGGTTCGACGTCTCGGGCCAATGCCATGCCTTCCCTGAAGTTTGTCTGGGCCCCATGGATGCGGAAATTGTCGAAAAATACCTGCGAGACCGCTTTGAACTGGATAGCCGGCAGCCCGTGGGTATCCGGAAAGATTCACTACAGCACCTCTACCTGAACCTCGACCGCGGACAGTACCCCGGCGCCAAACCATTCAGGGGTAAATTGATTTTGCGGCTTTTTCTGACGGATCATTCCATAGAGCAGTTCTGACCTGTATGACCCTTGCCGCCCGCGAAATAATATTTCGCGGGCGGAGCCGACCTTTCGCCTTTTCAGATCAAAAGCATTTAGTTCACCGGTCTGGAATTCATACACCGACTTAAAAATTTTCACCAACAATGAACAACCACCTTTCTTACATGGAACGTCTGCAGGCTATGGAGCAGCAGTTGTTGCAAGATCACCTCCGGCAAATGGAGCAACACCGAACCAAAGGGGAACACGATGGCCGACGCAACCTGCCGGCCGTAGCGGATGAAACCATCCCGCCCCAGGAACGGCAGGTGATCGCCGTTTACCAATCCAAAGCCGATGAAGTGAACGGGCTCGTACGCCAGTTGTTGTACGATGTAAAATACAGCAAATGGCAGCCCGCCGTTACCGAACTGCTGCAATGGTCGCAACCCTGGGTCGATCAACAGATCGGGCAGGCGACACAGCTCCGCGACCGCAGACTGTCCGAATCCGCCGAAAACCATTTTGACCGCCTGAAGGTCCTGGAAAATGCGCCCTCTTACAGCCGTGCCAAAAGCGATCTGGAAGCCGCCGAAAACAGGCTGAACACCGTAGCCGGGCGCCTGGGGCGCTATGAAATGCACCACAAAATTGCGCCATTCTGGGCCGTCGCCATTGCTGTCGCCATCGGCCTGCTGGAAATACCCCTCAACCTCCAAACCTTTTTCGTATTTCGCGATTCGGTGCTGATGACGCTCCTTTTTTGTCTTTCACTGGTCGTTATCATGCCCATTCTGGCGCATATCACGGGCCGTTTTTTCCGGCAGGGTAGCGAACGGCGGTCCTACTATTTCATTGCATCTGCCATGAGCCTCGCCGTGATCGTATTCAGTTTTTTTGCTGGTCAACTGCGCACGGAGAGAATTGAAAACGCGCCGGAAGTCAGTTCGCCGTTTTTTATTACGATCAACATTCTTTTTTTCATAGCAGCAGCCATGGCTTCTTTCCTGGCGCATGATCCCAGTGTTTCCCTGAGCGACGCCCACCGCGGCGTCAGTCGCGAACGCCGCCGGCATGCAGGTACGCTGGCCCATTTCGAGGCTGAAATCCGCAAGGAAACGGACCGTTACCAGCAGGAAAAAGAAGAAATCCAGCGCGAATTCTCCCGCGCCGAATCGGAGGCCCAAAACCGCCAGTCTGCCCTGCAGCAGAAAGTACACGAGGCCACGGCCTTGTACAACCAGATTTTGAGTATCGGCCAGGGGCTGGAACGCGCGCAGCAGACCCAAAGCCACGCCATTATACTGAGCCGCAGGGAGGAGAACCTGAAATTCAGGACGAACCACGCGCAGCCCAAATCCTGGAGTATGGCATTACCGGGTCTGTCCCTGTCGCTGCAGGAGGTACCTGAAATGACCTGGCCTTTGGTAACTGTTTGAGCAGTCCGGGTCCCAAAAAACCAAATCCATGCACTTTCCCGTTTCGACGTCGGGTGGTGCAGCATTTTCACA
>JADLCC010000157.1 GCA_020847425.1 Saprospiraceae bacterium | reverse complement strand
TTTTCCTGTGGGAAAACATTATATGCACAGCCTCTAAAACCCATGCCACCACTATTCCGGGGCCTAAAGCATGCACAAAAAAATCCCGAATTTTCACTTGTGGAAAATTCGGGATCACTTACATTACGTTAAGTGCCGGATATATCAGTTTATGTTGCTCTCTATACAAATGCTTGATTATCAACACGAATAACCAATAACCAATAACCAATAACTTTAAAATCACTTCACTTCAGCGAGTGTTGCGACGTTCGGAATGATAATTTTTAAATCCTTCGGTGCATACACCACATAAGTGATGGTTTCGCGCAGTACTTCCCCTTTCACCCTGATTTGTTTCTGGATATTGGGCATCAGGATATGGAGTACGTCTCCTTCCGCGCTGGAGGTAATGTTATAACGCCCTACGGTAGCCAGTTCATTGACCATGGAAGTGTTGCCGTTGGCGAGGCTTACACTGATCTCGATACGAATAGTCGGATTGTTCCAGATTTTAAGATCTACACTGCCTGGCAAATCCAGTTTGATCGTGCCCTTATCCTCAGTATTAAAGGTTTTGGAGAATGTTTTGCCTACAGAAGAAGCTTGGGCAAAAGTGAGCATCGGGAGCGCCAGGAGGACAACGATTGCATTTAATTTTGTAGTCATAACGAACCTCCTTTTTTTATTGTTACAAAGTAAGATTTTAATTTTGGTAAAAGCAAGTGTTTTGGCAAATTTTATTCTATTCTTAACAACGAAGA
This sequence comes from Saprospiraceae bacterium, assembly GCA_020847425.1. Lineage (GTDB taxonomy): Bacteria > Bacteroidota > Bacteroidia > Chitinophagales > Saprospiraceae > M3007. The sequence continues at coordinate 4,106 of JADLCC010000157.1, read as the reverse complement.
CAGATGCGCATGGGTTGGGTGAGAACTACACTTTTTTATTAATTTTAATTTGTTGAGGCGCATGTCAGGACGTCAATCCGCAACAATTTGAAATGCGCCCGTTTAATCCTTTAATGTACCTTCGCCCCACCTAATTAATACAAAGCGCCATGCTGTACAAATTTTTCTTTGCCTTACTGCTTGTGTTTTCGGGAGTTGCCTGCTCCCATCATTTCCACCATCCGCACCATATGGCGCCGCCGCATGGATTGTCGCCGCTGCGTGGCAATGCCGGGTTGCAGAGCGGCCCTATGCTGGGCTACGTAGATATGTTTGAGGCCCTGATCTGGGTACAGACAAAATCGGAAAGCACGGTCCGGGTCGAGTATTGGGATACTGAAAAGCCAGACCAGAAATTCTCTACCAACACCGTGCAAACCACTGAAGCACATGGTTTTACGGCAAAATGTATCGCCAATAAAACGCAGCCAGGCCGCAGTTATACCTACAACGTGCTGATCAATGGCGAAGCGCTACAATTGCCCTATCCTACAACGTTTAAAACGCAATTGTTGTGGCAGTACCGCGCCGACCCGCCCGCGTTTTCTGTGGCAACCGGCAGTTGCACTTATGTGAACGACCCGGAATACGATCGCCCGGGCAAGCCATACGGCTCCGAGTTCGGCATTTTTGCCAATATCGCGGCCCAAAAACCAGACCTGATGGTGTGGCTGGGCGACAACTATTACTACCGGGAGCCCGACTTTTACACCCGCACGGGTATGTTGCACCGGGCAACCCATACGCGTTCTTTGCCGGAAATGCAGCCCTTGCTGGCAGCGACCCACCACTACGGCATTTGGGACGACCATGACTACGGCCCCAACGATGCCGACGGAACCTTCGTTCACAAAGAAATGGCCTGGGAAGTATTTCGCGACTTTTGGGGGAATCCTTCTTTCGGCTTGCCCGATCGAAAGGGCTGTACCTCATATTTCAAATACGCGGATATGGATTTTTTCCTGCTGGATAACCGCTACTTTCGCACCCCCAATCACTGCAAAACCTGCCCCGACCGCACTGCTTTGGGCGCCGAACAGCGGGAATGGCTCCTGGCTGCGCTGGCCGAAAGTACCGCGCCGTTCAAACTGGTGGCTGTTGGAGGCCAGATGCTGTCCGATAACGCCAGAGACGAAACGTTTTACAATTATTACAGAGCCGAACGCGACACCATTCTTGCCCGGATCGAGCGGGAAGGTATCAAAGGGGTTGTTTTCCTGACGGGCGACCGCCATTTCACAGAACTCAGCGCCCTGAAAAACGCCGCCGGGAACTGGGTGTACGACCTCACGGCTTCGTCTATTACGGCCGGCTCCTTCACCGATGCGGCAACCAAAGTAAAAAATACCAATCGTGTGGAAGGTACAGTGGTCGACCGGCACAACTTCGCCATGTTGCGTTTCAGCGGTCCCCGCAAGGAACGCCAGATGGAGATCAAAGTGTATGACACCGACGGCAAAGAAGTATGGACCAAAACCATCGCGCCCGACGGTAGTTTGAAATGAAAATCAATAGGAGTATTCCACGTAAAATAGTACCCCTTGTTTTCAAATCCTTGATTATCAACACCAATAACCAATAACTAATAACGGATAACTACTTCAAATGGCTTCTCCTTTCAGCCCGGTAGGGGTATTGGGTTCGGGTAGTTTCGGAACCGCAATTGCTAACCTGCTGGCATATAATTCGGATGTATTGCTCTTCAGTCGACGACCTGAGGTAGTAAGCGCTATCAACGAAACCCGCCACCACCTGGGTGTTCAGATTGCTGCGCGTGTGACGGCTACCAGCGACCTGGCAGAGTTGGCGGCGCGCTGTACCCTGATCATCCCGATTGTGCCATCCAATAGTTTCCGGTCGATGATGCAGGCGCTGGCGCCGTATCTGCGCCCGCACCACATGATTATCCACGGCACAAAAGGATTCGATTTAAAAGACATCGATGAAAATGACCTGGAAAAGCCCGGACTCACGCTAACCCGCGCCAACGTGCGCACCATGAGCGAAGTCGTGCGGGAAGAAAGCAGCGTGGTGCGGGTAGGTTGCCTCTCCGGCCCGAATCTTGCAGCCGAAATCATGGCCGGACAGCCGGCCGCGACGGTGGTGGGCAGCCGTTTTCGGGAGGTCATACAGGCAGGACAGATTGCCCTGAACAGTCCAAAATTTCATGTTTTTGGCTCTTATGATATTTTAGGCGCCGAATTGGCGGGCGCTCTGAAAAACATTGTTGCCCTGGGCTCCGGCGTGTTGGGCGGTTTGGGGCTCGGTCGCAACATTCAGGGTTTGCTTATTGCGAGGGGCCTGGCCGAAATGGTCTATTTCGGCAAATCACTGGGCGCTTCCAGTCATGCTTTTGTAGGGGTGGCCGGCATCGGCGACCTGGTGGCTACGGCTACCAGTACCAACAGCCGCAATTACTCCTTTGGCATGCGCCTGGCGATGGGGGAGAAGACCGAACAGATTCGCGAACGAATGCCCGAACTGGCAGAGGGCGTGCGCACCTTGCGCATTGCCCACCAACTGGCCCGGCAACACAAATTGCACGTCCCCATTACAGGCATGTTATACGCTGTGGTTTTTGAAGATTATCCGATCGAAAAAGCCCTGGAATTCCTGATGACCTACCCTTATGCTATTGATGTGGATTTTTTGTGATATTCGGAGGATTGAAATGGCACACGGATTGAACGGATTGGACACGGATTTTTAACATCAACGATAATAGAAAATCTGTTTAAATCCGTGTCTAATCCGTTCAATCCGTGTGCCATATTAGTTTATCAACTTGAAAATCAATGAAATATGCGTCACTTCCTGTTCTTTATAGCAGCTTTAGCGGCCTTTTCCATTTCGGCGCAGCAGCCGCTTGAAAACCGCAGGCATTACCGGCCCAGCCGCAGTTTTTTGGAAAATTCCGAAGAAAACTGTTTCGAAGCCACGCGCAGGGAAGCCGACCGCGCATTTGACCAGCGCTGTTGGGATGACGCCAGCCTGCTGTACCGCGCTGCCAAAAACTGCGCGGATGCCGACCAGAAACGCCGGCAGGAAATGAGCGACAAACTCGATGAATGTCGGGCGGCGGCAGAGCTCGAACTCATCAACCGCGAGCGGCAAGCCATTGCCGCCAACCGTGCAGATGATGCCAACGCACTGCTCCGGCGCGCCGACCGTTCGCTGGCCTACCGGATGGCCGATTTTGCCAATAACTTTATTGCACCGCCGGATGAAAAAAACCCGGACTGCCAGCAGGCTATGTTCGACGCCTGGTACCCTTCCTCGGCGGTCACGGGCATTGGCGACCGTTACAGCCCGGTTCAGGTACCGTTTTGTTACCAGCTGGGTGAAAACCTGGGCGACCGGCAGACGGTGCGTTTTGCCGGGACCGGAAGGCAAAAAAAGATTTATGCCTTTTCCTCTTCCCGCCACCAATTGTTCAGTTGGGATGCGCAGACGCTGGAACCCGGCGACCCGATTCCCGTCGACCCTGCCGCAACCGGTTTTGAAGTAGCCCCGGATGGCAACACTTTTTTATTCTATTCCGATAAAACATTGATTTTCTGGCGCAAAGGGCGGGAGTTGTACCGACTGAACGTTCCGCGCATACATGATTTTTGTTTCGATAACAGTGGCGATGAGTTTTTCCTGTTCGACTCGATTGAAATGAAAATTGAGGTGCTGAACCTGCGGGATGTGTACCAGGGCATGAACAGCAACAAAGGACAGAAACAGCGCAAAATGGAGGAGGTGCGCGTTCCTCCGACTTTCCGCCCATGGATGACAGGTATTCCTCCCGGCATACTGGATTTTGCTGTTTCCAACGACGATATTTGGCTGGGTTACCGCGACAGTCTCCTGATCCTGCGCAAATCGGGGCCGGGAAAACCCTGGCTACGCGCACAAAGTATCCGCTTCGAAACGCCCATGCCGAATGGCATAATGATGACTATCCCTTTTCTACGGCTTATGCCGGAGTTGAACCTGATTTTTTGTGGAAATGATACAGCCAGTGTACTTATTTCACTGCCCACTGAATCGGAAGGCATTGCCCAGTTAAAAATGAGCGGTTA
>JADLCC010000156.1 GCA_020847425.1 Saprospiraceae bacterium | reverse complement strand
ACGAAAACCCAGGTAACGAGTTCCCGACAGACCTGCCACAGAGCATCATCGTTACTTGCGATGACTTTGCAACAGGCCAGCCAGTAGCAGTACAGGTATGGCTGATCGACGCAGCAGGCAATGCAGATTTCTGTATCGCGTACGTTGATCCACAACCGAATCTGGTGGGTTGCGATCCAATTACCATCACCGCTACGGTAGCGGGCGCACTGACGACCGAAGACCAACTGGGTGTGGAAGATGCATCGGTGGAATTGGTCGTCGCTTCAGGTACCGGACAAACAATACTCACGGATCAATCGGATGTTTCCGGTGCGTTCCAGTTCCCGGCTGCCGTTCCGATGAACAGCGATTACACGCTGACACCGACGAAAGACGACAACCCGCTGAACGGCGTAACCACGTATGACCTGGTATTGATCTCCAAACACATCCTGGGTCTGGAGCCGCTGACCACGCCATACAAAATGATCGCTGCTGACGCGAACCGTTCCGGTTCGATCACTACCTACGATATCGTCGAATTCCGCAAACTGATCCTGGGTATCTACGAAGAACTGCCTGCTAATACTTCCTGGAGGTTTGTAGACAAAACATTCTCGTTCCCGAACCCGGCGAATCCGTTCCAGTCACAGTTCCCCGAGAATATCTCGGTGCAGAATGTAGTGGCGAATCAGTTGGCGGAAGACTTCGTGGGTGTGAAAGTGGGCGATGTGAACGGTACCGTTACACCGAACAGTTTTGTTTCAGCAGAAGACCGCACGGCAGCCACCATGTTGTTCGACGTAGAAGACCGCGCGGTGAAAGCCGGTGAGGTATTCACGCTGAACTTCAAAGGTGCCGAGCGCGTACAAGGCTACCAGTTCACCATGAACTTCAACGGGCTTGAAGTGGTAGATATCGTACCTGGTACGGACATGAAACTGGACAACTTCGGTGTGTTCGCTGACGCGATCACTACTTCGGTTGACGGAGAAAACAACGAATTTGCCGTGACTTTCCGCGCTACCAAAGCCGGTCAGATCAGCCAAATGTTGGCAGTATCCAGCCGCATCACCAAAGCAGAAGGTTACAGCCTGACGAATGACCGTCTCGACATCGCCTTCCGTTTCAATGGTGCAGGCGGTTCAGTGATCTCCGGTGTAGGATTCGAATTGTATCAGAACCAGCCTAACCCGTTTGTGAACAAAACCTTCATCGGTTTCCACTTGCCGGAAGCAACCAGCGCTACGCTGCGCATCTTCGACGAAACCGGTCGTATGATATTCACACAAAACGGCGACTTTGCGAAAGGCTACAACACGTTTGCGATCGATCGTCAGTTGTTGAATACCACAGGTATGTTGTATTACACCGTAGAAACAACCACGGACAGCGCGACGAAGAAGATGATACAGTCGAAATAGGGTTGATGGTTTTTGTTGAGATTGTTGAGGGTTGAGATTGTTGAGGATATTCGTTTCCTCTCAACAATCTCAACCCTCAACAATCTCGACAAAAAGAGTTGTTGCCCGACAATCACATCATAATGCGCGGCCCGGGACACTGCTCCAGGTCGCGCATTGTTGGTAATAAAAGGTTTTGCCTCAATTATTTAATAAAAATAAATATAATGAAAATCCTTGCTAATCAAGCAATTGTGACAATATTATTGTTGCTTTTTCACATCTGTACCGCGCATGCCCAGACCATCGTGCCCACCCAAACGGACGAGATCATCATCGACAACGGGACCTCAGGCAAAGCCGATCCCGGCGACCGGATTCGGTACAAAGTGACGATCCAGAACACGGGTAGCCCGGCCGGTACCGGCGTACAACTCAATGTCGTGCCCGACCCGCGCACCACTTTTGTGGCGGGTACTTTCAAGTCCAGCCCGCTGGCCCTTCCTGATGCCTATACCTGCACGGGCAATGTTCCGATTTTCGTAGCGGCGCCCGGTGTCAAAGGCAATGACTTCGACGAAGGCGCCCCAGCCTCGCTTTCCATCAGTACCGCGACGAACCAGGCGACCCTTCGGGGCGGCTCCGTGGATATATTTGCCGACGGTAGTTTCGAATACACCCCGCCCGCCGGCTACGAAGGCGACGACAGTTTTACCTACACGCTCAACGACGCCACACAGGCAGGCCCGGGCGCTCCCATCACCGATGTGGGTACGGTGACGATCACCATTTCCGGCATGATCTGGTTCATCAATAACACTGCGGCAGCCGGCGACGGACGGCTTTCTTCGCCCTTCAATTCGCTGGGCGCTTTCAATACGGCCAACGGCGGTATGACGATGAACAACGGCGACGTGGTGAACCCTGAAATAAACGAGACGATTTTCCTGTACACTGGTGGCAGCAACTACACCGGCGGCATTACCCTGCTCGATGGTCAGAGGCTGTTCGGACAAGGCGCATCGACGGCAAATCTAAGTATATTGACGGGCATCACTTTTAACCCAAACAGCCTTACACTGCCGACGGCCGGCGGTACCGATCCGGTCGTTACCAACGCTGCGGGCGACGGCATCCTGCTGGGTTCCGGAAACACGGTTCGCGGATTGAATATCGGCGTCTGCTCCGATTTCGGCATAGACGACAACGGAACTGTGGGTACCCTGACGATCAGTGAAGTAGACATCAACACCACGGGCAGCGGCTTCCGAACCGATAACGGCGGTACACTTGCCGTTGCGCTCGGTCCAATGACCACTACGGGGGGCGTCAACGGGATAAATCTCGGTAGTACCGGCGGTTCTTTTAGTGCCGGAGTAGTATCCATAACCAATCCAAGTGGTACGGGTATTAATGTGCAAAGCGCTTCCACCGCTATTAACCTTGGCACGACAACCGTTAGTAAAAGTGGAGCCGGCACAGGCGTTTCCCTGGCCAGCAGTAGCAGTAATGTGACTTTTTCCAGTCTCGGTATTAATACATCCAATGGTTCTGCCCTGGTTGGAACGGAACATACCGGATCAATTACCGTTACCAATAATACGGGAAGCCTCAGTGCGACTGCCGGTGCGGCCATCGATCTTACACGTACAACAGGCAATACGGCGATTGACCTGAAATTTAATGCTGTCACCACTGTCAATACGCCAGCCTACGGCATTCGATTGGACAATGTGGGTGGAACGGGCCTGACAATAAGCGGCGCTACCAACCTGGGTATGGCAGTCGGATCTACGAATGGCATTTTAATGGAAAACGTGTCGGCAGGGACCTATAATATCAGTACCGCCGGGGTCGTCAACGTAACCAGTCGCCGCAATAACGGCATTGTAATGAGTGGTGTGACAAACAGTTCGGTGGCTTTTGGCAATACGACCATTCCGAATGCAAACAGCGTGACGGTCCCTGCTATTCGGAGCACTAGTTGTTCGGGAAGCACCTCGTTTGCCCAGGCAAATGTCAATATGAATAATGCCGGCGGTTTCGAGTCTTTTACAAATATTTCCACACCCGGCGACAACAGCGGCGACGGCGATGCCATCTACATTACCGGGTTTACCGGTACGGGATTCGCCATCAACGGCGGAACAATTGAAAATGTCGGCGATGACGGGATAGATATCCGGAATTCCAGCAATCTTACCCTCAGTAATGTAATCATCGAGGACTGTGGTATAAATCCTGCCATCCAAGCTACGATAGACCACAACAGTTCCTGCGTGCAAGCCTTGAACCTCACCGGAACCAATAACATAACCGGTTCGACTTTCCAGCGGGGGGGATTGCGGAATTTTTACATAACGCAGACGTCGGGGAATACTACCCTGAATATCGGCAGCACTTGCGTATTTGACGATACACGTACATCCGGCTCTACCAAAGCAACCGATAACCTACAGGTTTACCTGGATGGTAGTGCTATAGCCTCTATCGATATTGAAAACTCCAGTTTTCTGAGATCCAGGACCGACCAGATCAGTGTGATACTGCTCGGAAGTTCACAACTTACCAAACTGGATATTACGGGCATTACGATGGATTACCAGAGCGGCGTAAGTGGGGGAATCCGGCTCGACTGCGGCGGTGCTTCGACTGCTAATTTTAATATTATGAACAACACAAAGTTGTATTCACAGGATGAAAATGTAGTCACGATCAGCGCGACAGGCACAGCCCAAGTACAGGGACGAATTAAGGGTAATTTAAATATGAAGTACAATGGCAGCAGCTCCGGTGGGAGCATATTCAGTGGGATCAGGGTGTTGTCGGACGGAACAACTTCGGTAGCAACTGTTTTAATTGAAAACAACGTCCTTGAAATTGTAAACTGCGATTTTGGAATAAACCTCGCTGCTCAAGGCGCAAATTCACCCATTGTCAACGCGACAGTAAATAGCAATACCATAACGGCAACGGGAGTAACACACCTGGAAGGCATCGTGGCGACCGTGAACAATATAGTCGCTACAGGGAAATTGATTTGCCTGACTGTTAACAACAACAATGTTTCCGGCGCCGCTTTGGCACGGGTGTGCCGCTTGCGTGTCTTAGGCATTACCGGGGTGCGGGTGACCAATTATGATACGAATCTGGCTACCACCTGGACCAACAACGGCAACATGGGTAGCCCGGTTGCAGAAAGTACCAGTGGCGGCGGTACCATTGCCGCAGCGCCAGTGGCATGTGTTGTGCCAACGAATCCGTTGCCTTAACCGGCACCGAATGCCGTCATTTTGGTCATTACTGGTGTTTCTTGGCCCGTAAGATGTTCTGTACTTCCTCCAAAAACCCAGGCGCAACGCCGCCGCAGTGTCTCGGACCTGCTGCGGCGCGGCGCTCCGATTGTCGTGAAAATGAATACAAATGCCTGCTACGGCTAAATAAAGATCTGTTCAGGTACAAAATCATACCTATGAAGTTTTTTATCATTTTTTCTTAAACTTCGTTATGGAAAAAAACATACAAACTATTGCAGGACAATTACTTACAATAATTTTACTGCTGTTGTTATGGGCGGATCCTATGGGAGCCCAAACCATCGTGCCCACCCAAACGGACGAGATCATCATCGACAACGGGACCTCCGGTAAAGCCGATCCCGGCGACCGCATCCGGTACAAAGTGACCATCCAGAACACGGGTAGCCCGGCCGGTACCGGCGTACAACTCAACGTTGTGCCCGACCCGCGTACCACTTTTGTGGCGGGTACTTTCAAGTCCAGTCCGCTGGCCCTTCCTGATGCCTATCCCTGCACGGGCAATGTTCCGATTTTCGTGGCAGCACCCGGTGTCAAAGGCAATGACTTCGACGAAGGCGCGCCAGCCACGCTTTCCATCAGCACTGCTACCAACCAGGCGACCGTTCGGGGCGGCTCAGTGGACATATTTGCCGACGGAAGTTTCGAATATACACCGCCTGCCGGCTACGAAGGCGACGACAGTTTTACCTACACGCTCAACGACGCGACACAGGCAGGTCCGGGCGCTCCCGTTACCGATGTGGGGACGGTGACGATCACTATTTCCGGCATGATCTGGTTCATCAACAACTCGGCAGCGGCGGGCGACGGGCGGCTTTCTTCGCCCTTCAATTCGCTGGGTGCTTTCAATACGGCCAACGGAGGCATGACGATGAACAATGGCGACGTAGTGAGCCCGGAAATCAATGAGACCATTTTCCTGTACACCGGCGGCGGCAACTACACCGGTGGCATTACCCTGCTCGATGGGCAGCGGCTGTTCGGACAGGGGGCTACGACGGCCAACCTAGGTATGCTGACAGGTATCACATTTAACCCAAACAGCCTTACACTGCCGATGGCTGGCGGTACCCGCCCGGTAATCACCAACGGTGCGGGAATTGGATTGACGCTGGCACAAAACAATACTTTACGTGGTTTCAACATTGGAGATACGCCTACTACCAGTGCCCGTCTATCGGGTAATAATTTTGGCACTTTATTATTAAGTGAAGTGAGCATTGTTGGTACCGGCCAAATTATCTCATTGATTAACGGCACCGCCAATGCGACTTTCACGGCACTCACTACTACCGGTACAAACCAAGCTGCCATCTCACTAACGTCGGTAGCTGGCTCCATTACGGATACAAACAGCAGCGGTAGTGCAGTAAGTGGCGCAACTGGCGGTTTTAAAATATCAAGCAGTACAGTGTCACTGACTTACAATGGTAATGTCACACATACATCAACTGATTTGCTTGTAAATGTGCTTGACCACACTTCCGGTATCATCACGTTTCAAAATGGGACACTTGTATCCACTGAAACGGGCGGTTTGAAATTTTCCAATGCAGACGGCACTTATAATTTTAATGGTACGACTACACTGAGTGCCGGTTCGGGTCCTTCCGGTTCTGCCAGGATATTGATTCACAATGGTTCATCGGGTACCTTCAATTTTAGCGCAGCCACATCAGTTTTGAACCCTACCAGCCCAGCCTTTTCAGTCCTTGTAAGCAATGCTAATATAGACTATAATGGCACACTTTCTACAAACACAACACATAGATTGATTGACCTGAATAGCAATACGGGCGGTACCATCACATTTGACGGGGATTTAAATGCCAGCGGAGGTAATATTGGAATCCACTTAAACGCCAATACTGGGGGTGTTTATTCTTTTAACGGATCAAGCAAGACATTTTCGACTACAACGAGCTCTCCTGCGGTTGCCTTGGTCAATAATACAGGGTCCACTATTAATATTACCAATGGCGGGCTGGTCATTATAACAACTACTGCCATAGGTTTCCAGGCCACAGGCGGCGGAACGGTGACGGTGCAGGGGACGGGAAATACGATCAGCAGCACATCCGGTACAGCGCTCAACGTGGCGAACACCACCATCGGGGCGAGTGGATTAACGTTTGAGAGCATTTCTTCCAACGGCGGCTCGGCGACGGGTATCATTTTGGACAACACCGGCAGTTCGGGCGGATTGACTGTAACTGGGACAGGAAGTGCAGGAAGCGGCGGCACCATTGCCAATAAAACCGGTGCCAACGGCAGCAATACCACAGGTGTCGGTATTTACCTGAACAACTGCGCCAATGTCTCGCTCACAAGAATGCAACTCAATGACTTTAGTAACTTCGGTATCCGTGGTTTTACTGTGAACAATTTCACGATGGACAACTGTGTGGTCAACCACAGCTCCGGTAAAAATGGCGACGACGCGGCCACCGATGAAGGTTCGATTTATTTCGGAGCGGAAAATCCGGGCGGAACCAACGGTTTGACCGGTACAGTAAGCATCACGAATTGCATTATCGAAGACGGCTATGAAAATAACTTCAAAATCGCCAACCTGAGCGGTACGCTTTCGCAACTCACGATGACGAACTGCACCATCCGGGACAACTCCATCGCATCTCCCGGCAACAATGGATTTGAGATAAGGGCACAGGGCTCGGCCAATATAACGGCAGATATCACGAACTCGACTTTTACCGGCAATCGCGCCAATGGGATACAGGTGACTACTACACCTGAACATACCGGGACCGTTGACGTGGAGATCGGTGTAGCCGGCGTCGCCTTGAGCGGCGGCACATTTACGAACAACAACATCGGTATCAATATCGCTCATGGCAGTCCCGGAATACTGAATTTTGATATTCACCGGGGTACGTTCAATTCAAGCCCGGGACTTGCATCGCCGATAAATATCAATTTGGCAGCAGGTGGAGTTGGAGGTGTAGGCCCGATGTCAGGCTCCATCACAAACAATATGATTACCAATGCCAATTCAGGAACAGGCCCGGGCATTCGGGTAAATACAAACGGGACGGATGCGGACGGCTCGAATGTGTTGACCATTCTTGTCAGCAACAACATTATCTCGCTGATAGGAAACCGTGGTATTGAAATGATCGCTCGTGATGGGAACAGTACCTTAAACGCAACGGTCACCAACAACACGGTAACGTTGACCGACCCGCTTGCTGCAGATGCCATTCGAATTGATGCCGGAACTTCCTCGGGGGATCTGACGACAGTTTGCCTCGCTATCAGCGGCAATACTGCAACGACGATTGCCGGCTCAAATGGTATCCGAATTCGAAACCGTTTTGCCGGAACAACTTACCGCATTCCGGGCTATGGTGGCGCAGCAACCGACCCCGACGGCACCCATGATGCTGTAATCGCATACTTGTCTTCGCTTAATCCGCTCACGCCTATGGTTACCGCCGACCATCAGGTGGGCAACTCCGGGTTTACCGCCGGTTCACCTTGCGCAACACCCAATTAGGGCAGAATACATTTGGCCCCGCCAGGTGTTCCGTTCTTCCCCACTTCGGCCGTTGTTGGCGTCCCCGCCAACAACAAACGGTGGAATGAGTGTAGGAACGTCGCATCTGCAACTGCTTTTTGCCTCACCAGGTGTTCCATGTCTCCCCAGAAACCCAGGCCCGCAGCAGTGTCTCCGACCTGCTGCCTACGTAAAGTGTAATGCCTGCTGCGGCTAAAAATATATTGCGAACAGCATTTATACAACTTTATAATTTGTTTGAATGATGCATACTATACTGCCACTTCGTTCGAATAACAGCCTGAAAATAAGGCTGAATGTTGAAAAGTCCATCTGGATCCGCAACGCAACTGCGCTTCTGCTGGGTTGCTGCCTGGCATGCACAGTGCCTGGCGTATTGTCGGCTCAAACCACCGAGACTTTCGAAACGGAAACACCCGCCACTACGACCTTTTCCGAAGGCGGGTTGACGTTTAGCACCACAGGCTCCTGGCGCATTACGGAAAGCACCAATTTCGGCTGCTGTCCGTCCAGCCGTTTCCTCGATACTGGAGTTGGCAACGGCGGTAATTCGGGTAGCGTCGGGCAGGTTACCGTGTCTACGTTTGGCAAAGGATTTCAGGTGCAGGAACTGGATGCCTGGTCTTCCAACAACGACGGCAGCAGTTTTGCCGTGGGCAATGCCACTTTTGTCGGTACCCGGCCCAATGGGACAACGGTGAGTTACACAACTGATATCAACCCTACAGGTAATTTAGGGACCAGTTTTGAGCACCTCAATTTTGCTTCAACACCGCTGGACGGAATTACCCTGATCGGGCTGGAAGTCCAGTTGGCAGCCGGTTTGAACTACATTGCCTTTGACAACTTCAAGTTTCTTTCCGTCAATATACCCAGCATTACGATCAATGATGTCAGTGCAGTCGAAGGCAACTCGGGTACCAGCAGCATGGTATTTACCGCCACGCTAACCAACGCGGCATCCGGCGCGTTCACAGTCAACTACGCCACTGCCAACAATACCGCCACCACTGCCAACTCTGATTATGCCACTGCGAGCGGCATGCTGAATTTTGCAGGCACCAACGGTGAAACCCAGAACGTGTCCGTAACCATAAACGGAGACAACGCGATAGAGACCGTAGAAACGTTTTTTGTCAACCTGAGCAATGCCAGTAATGTCAACGTCCGTATTTTCGACGCGCAGGGCATCGGCACCATCCAGAATGATGACGGCGGCGCCAGTTTGAGCATTGCTGCTGCCAATGCCACCAAACTGGAAGGCAACTCGGGTACAACGCCGTTCTTTTTCAATGTCGCCAGAAGTGGCGATGCTAGTGGTACCACTACCGTCAATTACGCGGTTACGGGAACAGGCGGCAACCCTGCCAATACTACCGATTTCGGCGGCACTTTCCCCAGCGGCACTGTCACTTTCGCGCCATTGGAAACATCCAGACCGATACAAATCAATGTAAGCGGCGACCTGACCGACGAGGAAAACGAGGGATTTAATGTTACGCTTTCCAGCCCTTCGGGTGGCGCTGTGGTGGCTACGGCGGTGGCGTCCGGCAGTATCCTCGACGATGAAATGCAGCTGGAGACCTTCGAAGGAGAGCCTGTTCCCGGGCTGGCTTTTGCTGAAAACGGAAATATGTTTACCACTGTACTCCCACTAAGGGTGTATGAATCATCCACATTCGGTTGTTGCCCCTCCAACTTTTTTATGGATGCAACCGGGACGGGCAATGTCGGTTCGGCTCAATACACTAATACCGGAGTAGGGGGCTTTGTTTTGCAGGAGGTAGATATGTGGACCTCCTCCAATGGCGGCAGCACTTTTGCGGTTGGCGACGTGACCATAACCGGCACAACACCGAGCGGAACGAACATCAGCCATACATTTACCGTCACGCCTACCGGCAATACAGGGGCTAATTACCAACACAAAACATTCGCCGGAACGCCGCTGGCCAACCAGGTTTTGCGCTCGTTTGCCATTACGAATGTCTCGCCCATTAATTACCTGCAAATTGACAACCTGAAATACGGACTGGGTAGCCAGGGCGCACTTTCCATCAATGACGTCAGTATCACGGAAGGCAACAGCGGTACCCAAAACCTCAATTTTACCGTAACGCACACGGGTACTTCGAGCCCGTTTACGGTCAACTACGCCACCACGAACAACTCCGCTGTCAGCGGCTCGGATTTTAACGCCGCGTCCGGCATACTCAGTTTTGCCGGAACAAACAATGAGATGATGACGGTCACGGTAGCCATCAATGGCGACCAGGCTGTGGAACTGGATGAAATCTTTTTTGTTGACCTCAGCAACCTCAGCAGCGCCGCCGTAACCATGCAGGACGGCCAGGGGATTGGTACCATTACCAACAACGACGCCGCGACGATCTCGATCAATGACGTCTCTACTGTGGAAGGCAACAGCAGCACCACGAATTTCATCTTCACCGCCACGCTTAGCCATGCCGTCAATACGACAGTGAGTGTGAATTTCGCCACAGTCGACGGCACGGCCGCTGCTCCCGCCGACTATGCGACCAATACGGGTACCTTGACGTTTACAGGCACGGCAGGCGAAACAAAAACCATTACCGTTGCAGTAAACGGCGAAACGGCTTTTGAAACCGACGAGACTTTTTTGGTCAATCTCTCCAATGTGCAGGCTGGCGGTAGAAACGTAACCATTTCAGACAGCCAGGGGCAGGGAACCATTTATAACGACGACGCGCCTCCCGCACCGGAAATGGCAGTGGAGGGCAATGGAAATCCTGTAGCGGACGGTGCAACGATGGTGTCGAGTTCCAATAATACCGATTTCGGCCCCATGTGTATCGGCAGTACGCCACTTACCCGAACTTTTATTATCCGCAATACCGGCGGCTCCGATTTGCTGCTGGGTGGTATGCCGAAAGTCGACCTGACCGGGCATACTGCTGATTTCAGTGTGACAACACTACCCAATTCACCGGTGGTGGGAATGGGAAATACCATGTTCGTCATCACTTTCAATCCCGGTACTTCCGGCCTGCGCAGTGTGACCGTTTCCATTGAAAACAACGATACGGACGAAGATCCTTACAATTTTGTGGTACAAGGCATGGCAAATCCTGCCCAGGATGCTTCATTCGCCTATGCCAAAAGCGGGTATTGCCAGATGGGAACGGACCCAACGCCAACTATTTATGGCACACCCGGCGGTATGTTCTCGGCACCGGGCGCCCTGAGCATCAATGCTTCTTCCGGCCTGATCGACCTTTCGGCGAGTACGGCGGGCGGCCCCTATACGGTGACCTATGCACTCGGCGGAGCATGTCCGGCATCTTCAACGTTTAATGTTTCGGTAGTAGCCTGTCAGCCCGGCGCCACACTAACGGATGCACTGGTGATCGACAACGGCACGCTGGGCGCGGCACAGCCGGGCGACCGCATCCAACTGACGGCTAAAATCACCAATGGGCAGGCGGCTGATTATGAGAATGTACAGTTGCTGCTCAACAACGACCCCCGCGTGACTTTTGTACCGGCGTCTTTTAAATCGACCCCGGTAGCGGTAGATGATGCCTACACGGCCACGGTAAATACCTTGCTGACGGTTGTGGTGGGCAGCGGCCTTTTGACGAATGATTTTGACGACAACCTGCCAGGCCTGACCGTGGTTGCTTTCAGTGCATCCAGCACGCAGGGTGGTACCGTTTTGGTGAATGCAGACGGTAGTTTTACGTATAATCCACCAGCCAGTTTTACGGGCAACGATACGTTTACGTACACGATTAGGGACGCAGATTTGCAGACAAACACAGGGACAGTGCGGGTACGGGTACAATAGTTTATTTTTTGGCCGGGGACGCCAACAACGGCCGGAATACAACAATTGTACGTACATTGTCACTGGCAGGAATGCCGGCAATATCATCCTATAATCGAAAGACAATAAACTCAAATTGCCCCAGTTCAACAAGTACTAAACCAAATATAACATGCCTATTTCCAACAGATTAACTACATCATGTGTACCTGCCTTGCCCGGCAATGAAACAGGGCTGACGGGTACGCCTGGAAAATGGCGCCTGCTTGTATTTGTTTTTGCCGCGCTGATGGCCGCGCCCGTGGTCTCGAATGCGCAGTATTTAGAGACCTTTTCAACTCCGGACAAGGGCTATAAGGTCAATTGTATGGAGGACTTTAATGCCGTGAACTGGTCCTTGACACCCTGGAGTGTCGGCGGTACCTGCCAGCCTACCGATAACCGGGACGCCAGCGATTATTTCAACACGACTGCCGCCGGGGCGCTTGAATCCTCCGACCTGGATCAGGAAGTGTGCTGGGAAAGCCCGCTGATCAATACAACGGCTGCGCCTACGGTGAGCGTGAAGATGAACCTTACTTGGGTCAGTTTTGACTCGGATGTTACAACCAATTCTTGTGGAACCGATTATATCAGAGTGTTTTACAGCGTGAATGGCGGCACATATACGATGATACCCAATGTTACCGGAGGTATTAGTACCTGTGCTACTGTTTCTTACCCATTTGAAATGCCCGGTACGACGGAAAACGGCGGTAGTTTTTCCATTAATCAAGGAGGCATTGCCGGTGGCAGCACCTTGAAAATCAAGGTGTGTGTAAAGACCGCTTCTACTGCGGAAATAGTGACTATCGATAATGTAAGCGTTCCGGAAGCAGGCGTAACAGTCGGTTGTGCCGCGCCGGTGCTCACCACTGTCGTCACACCTGTGGGTTGCAGCAACCCCAACTCGGGCGCTATCAACCTGAGCGTATCGGCAGGCACCCCTGGCTATACCTATGACTGGAGCAACAATGGGCCCAATATGCCCGATATCGACCCGCAGGATCTGAACGGCTTGCCGGTTGGTACGTATATCGTGACGGTGACAGACGCTGCATCCTGTTCCGCCACCACCAGCGTTACCATTGGGAATGCGCCGGCACTGTCGCTCAGCACCCAGATACTGGGCGCTACCTGCGCGGGCGCTGCAGACGGCGAAGTCGGACTGACGGTGAGTGGCGGGGTGCCTGGTTACACCTATGACTGGAGCAACAATGGGTCCAATATGCCCGACATCGACCCCGAGGATTTGATCGGCGTCGCAGCGGGTACATACACCGTAACCGTTACAGATGCCAGTGGATGCGCCGCTAATACCAGCGCTGTGGTAGGAACCTTGCCCGCAGGCGCTTACCTCGAACAATTCAATGTGCCCAATAAAGGATATCTGGCCAATTATGTCAATGACTTCTCCGCCGTAAACTGGTCGATGAGCAGCTGGTCGCCGGCGCCACCGGCAGCCTTTGGTCGGGAGACGGGCGATTTTTTCAGCACCAGCGGCGGGATTTTAACAGCCATTGATCTTGACCAGGAAGTGTGCTGGACGAGTCCGCAGATTAGCCGGACCGGAGCAACCCAGTTCTCCGTTGATCTCGCCTGGACGACCTTTGACGAGGAGGATTATATCAATGTCAATTATAGTATCGATGGAGGCGCTTTTGTGCAAGTACCCAACAGTGCTGGCGCAGGAGGCGGTACTGGTACCATCGATTACCCGTCCCTTGCTTTGGATATAAGTGGTAGCAAAACAGTCACTCAAACCGGGCTTTCCGGCAGCACCCTTCAAATTCAAGTCTGTGGAAATTTCAACAGCGAATCCATGACTGTCGACAATGTGAGTGTTCCCTTAAGTGCCGGTGTCAATTGTCCGGTGCCGACGATCAGCCTGGTTCCTACCAACGTTACCTGCACCGGCGGCGACGATGGAAGTATCGCAGTAACCGCTTCGGCCGGAACACCCGGCTACCAGGTCAGTTGGAGCGGACCTTCAAGCGGCAACCCTGCCGGCACGGAAATCGCCGCGTCGGGCGGCACGTACAACATCACCACGCTGACAACCGGCACATACATGGTGACGGTGACCGGCGCCAATGGTTTTTTTGCTACGGCCTCTACAACCCTGGCTGCAACAAATCCAACCCAAAGCCCTGCTTTCGCTTATGCCAAAAGTGCCTTCTGCCAATCGGGAACCGACCCTTCACCGTCGATTTTCGGCGTGCCGGGCGGTATGTTCAGCGCACCTGGAACAGTGAGTGTCAATGCAAGTTCCGGTTTGATCGATGTGTCCGCCAGCACGGCAGGCGGACCTTATAACATCACCTACACCACACCGGGCCCCTGTGCCGGATCGACCACCTTCGCGGTCAGTATTGTGAATTGTGCGCCGGGCGCCACCCTGACCGATGCTATTACGACCGACAACGGCGCTGTCGGCAAGGCCGATCCGGGAGATCGCATCCAACTGACGGCTAAAATCACCAACGCGCAGGCGGCTGACTATGAAAATGTACAGTTGGTGCTCAACAACGATTCCCGTGTAACTTTTGTACCGGCGTCTTTCAAATCGACCCCGGTAGCCGTGGACGATACCTACACGGCTACGCTGAATACACTGTTGACGGTTGTGGTGGGCAGCGGTGTTATAACGAATGATTTTGACGACAACTTGCCCGGCCTGATCGTGACCGCTTTTAGTGCGGCGAGCGCGCAGGGCGGTACCGTATCGGTGAATGCCAACGGTAGTTTTACCTATAATCCGCCAGCCAGTTTTACGGGCAATGATACGTTTACCTATACGATTACCGACTCGGATTTGCAGACGAACACCGGTACGGTAAGGGTCCGGGTACAATAGTTTTCTTAATCCAGTTGCTTTTGCCTGTATTCATGCAGATAATCAGCAACCACACCAACCAATTCAAATCTGTGATGCTTGTATCTTTTTGTTTTTTAAAAATTAAAAACAATCATGCAACGCATTGTAAAACAACTACTTGTAGTAACTCTGTTCGTGTTTTTTTACACTAAAACAGCAGAGGCGCAAACCATCGTGCCCACACAGACCGACGAGATCATCATCGACAACGGGACCTCCGGCAAAGCCGACCCGAACGACCGTATCCGGTACAAAGTGACCATCCAGAACACGGGCGGTCCTGCCGGTACCAATACGCAACTGAACATCGTGCCCGATCCGCGCACCACTTTTGTGCCGGGTTCGTTTCGGTCCTCTCCGCTGGCGATCAATGATGCGTACACCTGCACCGGCAATGTCGGGATTAATATTCCCGCCGCTTCGGGCCTGCTGTCCAACGATTTCGACGACAACAGCGGCATGACGCCCATGAGCGCCACAGCCGGTACGTTCGCTACCACCGGCGGCGGTTCCATCATGATCGCTGCCGACGGCAGTTTTATGTACACCCCACCTGCCGGTTTTACCGGTTCGGACACCTATACCTACACACTCAATGACGGCAACCCCGTGGGTGCGCCGGTGCCTACGACCGACATGGCCACGGTGACTTTTACGGTCAGCAACCTGATCTGGTTTATCGACAACAGTTCGGTGGCCGCTACCAGCGACGGTCGGTTGACTTCGCCGTTTAAAACGCTGGCCGATTT
>JADLCC010000155.1 GCA_020847425.1 Saprospiraceae bacterium | reverse complement strand
CACTTCATAAGGCACGCCCTTGTTCTGCGTCCAGGTGTAGTCGGTCATCCGGCTGCGTGCCGACCAGGGCTGGCGGATGCTGTCGCTGTCTTCATTGTAAGCCTGCCAGGAATCGGCATAACCCCAACTATTGGTTTGCCCCCAGTCCATAAAACGCAGGGCTTTAAATGGCGCCAGTTTGTCGAGCCAGGGCTGGTAATACGGGTTTTCTTCGTAGTCGTTTGCTGTTCCGGGCATCAAAAAACGAATGTTCCGGATGTGGTTTTGCGGGTTGCTGCTGTTGATCCGCAACTGGATAATATTGTCCACCCCCGGGGTCACATTCGCCAGTACCACACCGGGTTGCTGGCTGACAATGTCGGCGTCGCCCCAGAGGTCGAGTTCGCCTTCGCCATCATACAGCAGGGTGTATGTGCCGGCGGGCCAGGCTTCCGTATTGGCCCACACGGTATAGACGCGTTGATCCGTTTCCAGGCCCGGTCCAAAAAAAGGCACCTGCGTGGGATATCCTTCGGCATCACGTGGAATGGACTCGATGACCTGGGTATCCCAGGCGTTCTGGCCGCCACCGACCCACGACGCATTCTGCGTGCCCCAGCCGCGGCAATGCCGCATCAGGTTGACAAAGGGCATTTCGGTAGTCCAGTCGAACATGCCCGACAAATTGGTTCCGATCTCGATTTTACAGGAATCAGGCAGGGAGGATTGGGCTGCGAGCTGGTTCAGCAGCAGCAACAGGATAAAAAGCGGTGTTTTTTTCATGGAAACCGGTTGTGAAAGAATTGGCAAAAATACTGGAATACAGCCCGTAAGAAAAAGGGCAAAATGGCAAAAGGCAAAAGGCAGCATTCTTTGCTGGCATGTCCAACGGTTCCCCGGCAGTTTGCAGCACTTCGCGGGTTGTTTTTGGCACTTCGCCCAGCTCCTTTTTGATATACTCTCCCGCTGCGCGCACCTTTGCGCACATCATTTTTAATAGCAAACTTATGAATATCAAATCTTATTTAGCCCTTATCTGCCTGTTCCCTCTTTCTTCTGTTTTTGCACAAACAGGGTCTCTGGATGACTCTTTTAATGGCAATGGTTATGTACTGTCTTCCATTTTGTCCAATTATAACAATGTCGCTACCCATGTGGCCGTACAGGTCGATGGTAAAATCCTGGCAGGCATAGCGGTTTATGGCCCAGGTTTGGATGAATACACGGTCATTCAGCGCTACCTGGAGGATGGGAGCCTCGACCAGACTTTTAACGGAAGCGGTCAAATTACCTTGAAATACCCTGGCAAAGAAGTATATTTAAGCGATATCCTCAACCTGCCGAACGGCAAATTCCTGGTTGCTGCCAATATATACAACACCAATAATGCGCATTATACCCCGGCGTTGTTTCGGTTTCTGGCAAATGGCGCACTCGACGCCGGTTTCGGGACCAACGGCGTTATGCAGCAAGCGGCTGTGAACGGGTACACGGAAATGCAATTTGCGGAAGTCGACGTTTTGCCCGACGGTAAGTTAATCGTGGCAGGATATATAACACCCAATGAAGGCGCCGAACTGTGTGCAGTATTCCGGTATCAGGCGAATGGCGCCCTCGATACCGGTTTCCATGGAGATGGTATTGCCACGGTCGCGCTGGGCACCAACTATGTCAGTGTCAGCACTTTAGTGATAGATTCAAATGGAAAAATCCTGATTGGCGGCACTTATACAGGAGATACCAACTATGATTTTATGGCGATACGTATGCATGCCAATGGGACCCTCGATAATGGTTTCAACGGGGACGGTATCGCTATTTTTGCGCTGACTGACCAGGATGATCAGGTGACCGGTATGGCGCTGCAATCTGATGGCAAGATCGTACTGGGCGGTTACGCAAGAGACATGCCAGGCGTTGCAAGCACTGATTTTGCTGTTATGCGTTTGACAACAGACGGAAACCTAGATCCAACTTACAGCGAAGATGGCAGCAATATCGTCTCTGTAGGCAGCGGTAACGATGCTGCTTATACCATGGTCATGCAGCCCGACGGGAAAGTTGTACTCGCTGGATATATCAGTAATAATACGGGAGGCGCCGATTTTGCAATGGCTCGTTTTACGACCAATGGTAACCTCGACAATACCTTCAGTGGCGACGGCAAGGTAGTTGTCCCGATTGTATCCAATAACACCGACGCTATTTATGCCGTGGCTTTGCAGCCCGACGGGAAAATAGTAGCGGCCGGAATTGCCCGTACCGGTGATAATAACTCATTTGTACTCGCCCGTTTTATTTCCGGCGTACTCGTAGGCACACAGGATACGGGCAGCCAGATCAGTGAAACACTGCTTTACCCCAATCCGTTAAAAGATCAGGCGCAACTGGAATATCACCTGGAAAGCGCCACCGATGTCAGCATCAACCTGTACGATGTGCAGGGTAAGTTAATACAAAACCTGCTCGCTGCCGTACCCAGGGGTGCAGGCATACAACGCGAAACGCTTTATTTCAACAAAGTGCCGGCAGCAGGTACTTATCTGCTGCGTATCGAAACGGGCGGTGGGATAAAACAGATGAAGGTGGTGGTAATGCAGTGAAACGTATGTCGTGTTTGGTGTATCGTGTTTGGGGCGCACTGCCCTGGGGGATTGTTCGAAAAACTGTCTGGGACTACCACTCAAATAATTGATTTTCAATATTTTAAAGCAGATATCCCGCATTTTTTTGAATACACTCGCCCAGAGCACACACTGATTCCCAGGCAATGCGCCCCAAACACTACACACCAAACACGACAAACGATACACGACACACCTACAGCACTGTTACCGGGAAATCCACATCAAAATCCACTTCGCCTCCGGGTGCGCTCAGGTTGTCCTTGTCGGTCGGTTCGTGGTACAGTTTGATGTTGATTGAGCCGGTAGAAGCGGCGCCTTTGGTCCAAAGTGATTCGATACCAACTTTTTTGCCATTGCTGTCCGTGTCGTCGTACGCCACGCCGATATTGGCGCCGGTAACGTTAAATACGAACAGGTGTACGTCGCTTTCCGCCTCGATCTCTTCAGTCAGGTCTTCAACGGGCGTTTTGGTGTCGTCGTACACGTGCAAATGGCAATGAATGTTCGTGCCGGCGGAGGCCGGAATCACAATCGTTTCTACCGTTGCATTGGACGCGTCGCCGCCGTCGGGGTCGCTCCATTCAAATTCCTGATCAAAACCGTTGGCGCCGGTCAGGTGAACTTGAACGCGGGTGATGTTTTCCTGTACGGTTTCTTCGTCTTTTTTGCAGCCGCCTATCATCAGGCCGGTAGCAAGCAGTGAGAACAGGAGGGTACGGAGGGCAATCTTTGAGTTGAACATAGTGAGTTAAGAGTTAAGAGTTATGAGTTATGAGTGGGTTAGTGCGTTATTGGTTATCGGTTATCAGTTATCGGTTATCAGGGTTTCAGGCTGAAAAAGATTGTAAAGTGTCAATTCTATCCCCATTAAGTTATTAGGCAGTATAGAGGAAATGGATTGCCCATACCAATACCATTTCAGCCTGAAAGCCCGATAACCGATAACTGATAACCAATAACTGATAACCAATAACTAAATAACCAACTAGCCAAAAATAAACTTGGCGCGCAGGCCCGCGTTAAAACCCGGTTCGTCAGCATAGTAGCGGAAGAAATTCAGGTATTCGCGGTAGCGCGT
This sequence comes from Saprospiraceae bacterium, assembly GCA_020847425.1. Lineage (GTDB taxonomy): Bacteria > Bacteroidota > Bacteroidia > Chitinophagales > Saprospiraceae > M3007. Next base: position 4,801 of record JADLCC010000155.1, on the reverse strand, counting down.
ATTGGTCAGATTTTGAATATTCAGCCCTACTTCCAGGCTTCTTTTTCCAAAGAAAAAAGTGTGGCCCGCGTCGAAGCTGAGGGTGGTGAAGGTTGGCGGCGGGTCTTTAAACAGACTGCCTGCCAGGTATCTCGTCTGGCGGAGCGAAGTCATTGCCATCAGGCGGATGTAGGTTTCATGGTTGTTGTTGCCTGTTGTTGCGCCTGATTTATCCGAACGGTGCAGGTTCCATTTTATCCCGTACTGAAATCGGTCGGTGGGCATCAGGGGCAACCAGTTGGGTTTCTCGGACTCCGGGGTGGAATCGCTTTTTACTGCATAACCCCTCAACACCGAAATCCTGCTTTCCACAGACCAGGCGGGCAGCACCGGCACCGAAAAGTTGGCGTCGAAACCATACAACACCGCATTGTTTTGTGCGTAAGTGTACAGCGGGAAAGTGCCCCTGATGGTGCGTACGAACGCTTTCTGCGGATCGAGGTAGATGAAGTCACGAACGGCATTGCGGTACAGGGTCAGCATGACATCAGTTTTCCGGTACTGGTACTGCACATTCAGGTTGGTATTCCAGGCTTTTTCCGGTTTAAAATCGGGATTTCCCCGTTCGTAGGTTGCCGAGCCGTGGTGTACACCCTCTGCATACAATTCATTGACATGCGGCGGCCGCCAGGCAAAACCACTGTTCAGGCTCAGCCGGATATTGCGCGAAAGGTGGTACACAGCGCCCGCAGTTCCCGACATGTTGCCGAACACGAGGTGTTCATCGAGGTTATTGCTGCCGTTCCCCGTAGTAGTTACGATGCTGCTGCGGTAGTCGTAACGCGCACCGAATTCAAACTCCCAGGGGTTGGGGTACCGCCGCCAGCGTTCCATTGCCCAGATGGAGCCGCCAAAAGTCCGGTAGTCGGGAATGAGCCCGCCTTTTCCAACAAAATTGAGTTGATGGATGGCCTGAACCCCCACACCGCCCTGCCAGTGCCGGATGGGAAAGTGTTCGAGCGCCAGGTCGAGCATATTGGTCCAGATGCGAAACGAGAGTTGACTCTTTTGGAGCAGGTCCTTCGGGTCGCTCAGCGGCGGGTGGGCGTCGTATTCGCGCCGGTTGTTGTATTGCCAGGTATATTGGCCGCTGAGTTTCCATTTTTCAGAAATACGATATATCGTTCTGTATTTCAATACATTATGCTGAATGAGTTGGTAGGGCCGACTGATCCGCCAACTGAATTCATCCCTGTTGTTCAGGGGTACATCGCTGCGGATGGCTTCGCCAAAAGAAGTGGTGTCGCTGATGTGTGCGGACCGCAGAATCCCCAGTTGCTGGTTGAAACGGCTGAAACTGATCTCATGCGTCCATTGGCCGCTTTTCCAGCCGGCGATACTGGAAAAATTATACTCCGCTACGCCGGTATTTCCAAGAAAATAATCGGGTGCGCGGAGATTGCCGCTTCGTTTCAGCGTGCCTTGCAACCTGAATGTCAATGATTTTCCAGGCAAATGCCAGTCCGTGGAGCCGGCAAGCACCCCGCTGCGGCCATTGGAAAAAGTACCCAGACTCAGCCAGCCGCCCATGCCGCTGGTTTCCCGCAGGGGCGCCGGTTCCAGGATAATGGCGCCGGCCATAGCGCCCACGCCATAGCGTACGCCGGCTGCGCCTTTTACCACCGAAATTTTATCGGCGGAAAACGGATCAACTTCCGGTGCGTGTTCGCTGCCCCATTGCTGGCCTTCCAGGATAACATTGTTGCTCACAATGGCGATACGATTGGAGTGCAGCCCCTGGATAACCGGTTTGGCAATGGTGGCGCCGGTATTGAGCGTGGTGACGCCCGGCAGGCGCTTCAGCGTTTCGCCGAGGTTCACCCCTTTGCCGGCTTCCAGGTCGGCCTTGCTCACGGTGTTCTCCGCCTGTGTCGGCGCCGGGGCGGTGGCTCTTTCATGTACCAACACCTCGGGGAGTACGGCATTGTGCGCAAGGTTAAAATCCATTTCCGCGTTTTCCGTCAGGCGGATGACTTGCGTCTGGTGCGCGCATTCAACATGGTTTACTTCGACGGTATACCGCGTGTTTTCACACAAATCGGGGATGGCGTAATACCCCGTTTCGTCGGTTGTTGTGCCTTTTTGCACTTCCCTGATGAATACCGAGGCATATGCAAGCGGTTCTTTCGTATCCGCTTCCATCACGTGGCCACGCAAGGCGATGTGGCAATCCTGTGCATGCGCGAACCCGGCGGCACACAGCAGACACAAGCCGGTAAAGTGGGCTTTGCTGTTGAACATGTTGAACAATTAAATCAGTGGAAATGGCGGAACCCCTGACATATGAGGCTCCCGGAAATGCACGGGCATCAACAGGATGAATACGGGAACGTCTCCGCAAAATGATGCGGTGCGGCAGTAATTATCCCAAAAGATGACGTGCAGGAAGGGCCTTTTCAGGCTACATGGCGGCAGGCGGGCCGCGCAAGGTAGTGGTGTCGAAAGCCGTTTGGATATACGGGTTTTCGAACAGCAACGGTTGTGCTGAATCCGGCATTTGAGCCGCCGGACTAATGAGCGCGGAAACGGAAAAAACGTCGGGTATAGCCAGCACAAAAGCACAAAGCGAGCAGTCTTCGCCCGCGTAGCGTTCATCGTGCAGGTGCGTGCCCTGGTGTTCCGTCGCTACTTCGCAAGTCGGCCGATCGGCGTGCTCGTGGTGCGCAAGCAACGCGTGGCCCATCTTCAGCGACCACATGGCCACGAAGACAAAGACGAGCAGGCGGGCGCTCCATAACCGATAAGATCCGTTTTTTTGCAAAGGGTGCTTATTTTGGATGGCGAATATACGCAATTGGATTAAAACGCCAAAGCGCGGGAAAAGTTATTGGATGATACGTCGTGTTTTAGCGTTTAATAACTGCTTTACCGGCGCACGTCGTTTGCGCATATTTGGTAACTGCTTTACCACCGAGCGTTAAGCACTCATACCAAGCAAATGTGTCATGCTGAGGCGTAGCCGAAGCATCTGAGGCCGAAGGCCTAACCTGTTTTTGAAATTGGGCTACGCCCTCAGATTCATCACCTACGGTTCTGAATGACACATCAGATTGGCATGGGTAATCAACGCTCGGCAGTATCATCGTTACTAAGGTGTGTCTGAAAACAAAAAAACCGCATTTTTCAGGCTTGAAAAATGCGGGATGCATTCCTATTTCAACATGATTTTCATCACGAAATTTCAAAATAACTTGAATCAAGGTTTAAACGGTCTCTTCTGCTTCCTGATCCACTACAACCGGTAATTCAGCGCCTCTTGGATGGGCGGAAACTTTTTCCTTGTGCCGTACCAGTTGCCTTTTCAGGGTTTCTACGGAAGCGACTACGGCGGATTCAAAGGTTTTTCCGGCTTTTTTATCCATCAGATCGTTGCCGGGAATGTGCAACCTGATTTCCACCTGTTTCTCTCGGATTTTACTTCCTGTATCCTGCACTTTCAGGTGAACTTCGGCTTGAATTGCTTTTTCAAAATAACGGTTCAGGCGGCTGAGTTTTTGTTCAATGTACTCGACTAACTTCGTGTCGGCATGGAAATCCACAGATTTTACAACAATCTTCATCATAATACTACACAGTTTGGTGAACAAAAAATGGTAGAGGCTCGTGTTTCACAACACTACTGGACATTTTTTTGCTTGGGTGAAAAACCGGTATGCTGGAACGCTGTTCCGGCACGGTCAAAAGCCATGAATTGACGCAACAGCGTTCCGGCGTACAAAAAATGTCCAGTAGTGTTGTCTTTCAAGTATCAACATTCGGCAATTCAATACGAATAAGCAAGTTTTTTATTTTTATTTTTTCGGACATTTAACCCTCATAAAAATATGACTATGGCAGAGGCAGCATTTTCAACATTGGACCCCACCACGCAAACATCTGACTATCAGGAAGTTTTCAATTTGCAGTTGAAACATCAATATGTTTTGGCGCGTACAAAGGCGGCTGAGCGCAAAGAAAAATTACAGCGCCTGCACGACACTATTTTGCAACTCCGCAAAGAAATCGAAGCCGCCCTGTGGCAGGACCTGCGCAAAAGTCCGACCGAAACAGTTATTTCTGAAATCGGTCTGGTCTGCGGCGAAATCCGGCACACCATCAAAAACCTGTCGTCATGGATGAGCTCCAAACAGGTCAGCACACCGCTTGTGGCATTCGGCTCTTCTTCCGAAATCCGGTATGAACCCAGGGGCGTTTGCCTGATTTTATCGCCATGGAATTTTCCGTTCAACCTGACGCTGGCGCCGCTGGTGTCTGCCGTGGCGGCGGGCAACTGTGTGGTGATCAAGCCCTCCGAATTTGCGCCGCAAAGCGCAGCGTTGATGAAAAAAATTGTGGAACAATGTTTCCCGCCCGAAGAAGTGAGCCTTTTTGAAGGAGATGCTTCTGTTGCTACGGCCCTGCTGGAACTGCCTTTTCACCATGTTTTTTTCACGGGAAGCCCACAAATCGGGAAAAGTGTGATGCGGGCTGCAGCGCAGCATTTGTCCTCCGTTACGCTGGAACTGGGTGGAAAAAGCCCGGTTATCATCGATGAAAGCGCCGATCTGGACGTAGCCGCCGCCAAAATTGCCTGGGTGAAATGTATGAATGCCGGACAACTGTGCACGGCGCCCGATTATGTGCTGGTGCCGGAACGCCTGCACGACTTGTTTGTAGAAAAAGTAGCGGCTGCCATCCGCACATTCTATGGCGATACGATGGAAGCCCGCCGCAGCTCGCCCGACCTCTGCCGCCTCATCCACGAGCGCCATTTCGACCGGGT
>JADLCC010000154.1 GCA_020847425.1 Saprospiraceae bacterium | reverse complement strand
CGTTATGTGGCAAGTCGATGTACTGGCTGCTGTAGCTGCCGGAGATGCCGAGCGTAGCATCCGGCAGATAAAGCAGCCGGTACAGGCCGGTACATTACTTCACCAACTCAAACTTATACTCCACCGACTCAATCCTCGGATTCCCCTTTTCGTCATTCTGTTTAAAAACCACCGTGATGCCAATAGTTTCGGAGGCATCCTTTTCCTTGCTGTCGAACATCACACCCAGGCGGCCTGTAGCGCCGGGTGCAAAAACGCCGCGTGGGAAATCCACTTTGGTGCATTCGCAGGCATCGACAATATCGATCTGGATATCCTGGCCGGAAGTATTCGTGAATTCAAAAAACGTCGTGCGCGTTTCGCCTTTTTTGACCGGGCCGAGGTCGACCATTTTTTTGTCCCAGGTGACGAACTTGGCGGCTGCTTTGGGTGTCGGGGCCGGGGCGGCTGCGACGACTTGCACCGTTTGGGCGGTATGGCAGGAGAGGAGGGTGAAAAAGGAGAGGAGCGTGAGTAAGTGTTTCATAGATAGAGTGTTGTGGTTTGGGCCTCACCCCCCGGCCCCCTCTCTAAAGGAGAGGGGGAGCGAGTACCCTTGGCATTCTTAATAAGGGAAACCAAGCCGGAGCGACTTAACTTTTGGTATTCTTAATAAGAAAAAACCAAACGGGAAGTCACCCCTTCTCCCTCGGAGAGGGGGCTGGGGGGTGAGGCTCATATCTTTTTCCCCGCCATCGCCGCCCTGATATTACTATCCAGTGCCCGATGCGCCAGCGGGGTCGTGTACTGATTCAGTGTTTCAATGGCGCGGTGAATAACGTCCTTGTCCTCCGTTTTGGTGGCTTCGAGGAGTTCGTTTAACAAAGCGTTTGTAACAGCCTTTTCTTCTTCCGACAAAATCGCCTCGTTTTGTTGCAGGAATTTCCGGCCAGACAAAAGCAGGTTATTCGCCTCATTGCGGGCTTCCAGCACGCCGCGTGCTTTCACATCCGAAGAAGCATTTTGAATACTGTCGATCAGCATGAGCGCCATTTCTTCCTCCGTGATGCCGTAGGTCGGTTTGATTTCCACCTGCGTTTCGAGGTTGCTGCGCAGTTCGCGGGCGCGCACAGTGAGAATACCGTCCGCATTGATAATGAACTGAATATCAATTTTAGGTAGTCCGGCTGGCATAGGTGGTATGTCGCGCAGGATGAATTCACCCAGTTTGCGGTTGTGTTCCACCAGGTCGCGTTCGCCCTGGAACACGCTGATTTTCAGGTTTTTCTGGCCGTCCACGCTGGTAGTGTACTGCCGCCCGGCTTTGGATGGCACTTTTGAATTGCGCGGTACGATCACGTCCATCAGTCCGCCGACGGTTTCGATGCCGAGCGAAAGCGGGGTGATGTCGAGCAGCAGCAGGTCTTTCTGGTTGCCCGCCAGAATATCCGCCTGGATGGCGGCGCCGAGGGCCACCACTTCATCGGGGTGCAGGCTGTCGAAAACGGGTTTTTCAAAAAACTGTGCGACCCTGTTTTTCACATACGGCGTGCGTGTGCTGCCGCCTACCATGATGACATTTTCAATATCCGCAGCGGTCACTTTGGCGTCGCGCAGGGCGTTTTTGCAGCAGGCGACGGTGCGATCCAGGAGTGGCTCCACCAGTTGTTCAAACCTGCCTTTGGACAGGCTGACTTTCCGTCCATTGAGTTCGCTTTCAAACAGTTCTGCGCTCGAAAGGTGTTTTTTAGCCGCTTCGGCGAGCAAGCGGATTTGCTGGCCGAGTTCCTTATTTTCGTTCAATTCCTGGGTCGTGATACCCAGTTCCTGCTGCCAGAGGCTGACGATAGCGCGGTCGAAGTCGTCGCCGCCGAGGAAAGTATCGCCATTGGTGGACAGTACTTCAAAAATGCCGTTTTCGATGCGCAGGATAGAAATATCGAACGTGCCGCCGCCGAGGTCGTACACGGCTACGGTGCTGGGTGCTGCGTCGGTTCCGTTGCCGAGGCCATAGGCAAGGGCTGCTGCGGTCGGTTCATTCACAATGCGCAGCACGTCCAGTCCGGCGAGTTTGCCGGCGTCGCGGGTGGCCTGGCGCTGGTTGTCGTTGAAATAGGCAGGCACCGTGATAACGGCTTTTGTAATCACCGTACTCAGGTCCGTTTCGATGCGCGTTTTGAGTTCGCGGAGGATATGGGCGCTAAGTTCGACGGGGGTGTAAAAACGGTCTTTCACGCGGATTTTCACCAGCGATTCCGTGTCGTCGTCGATGATCTGGTAGCCGTAATAACCTTCGGTGCCCTGCACATCGCGGAAGGATTTTCCCATCAGGCGTTTGACGGAGTAAATGGTGTTGGCCGGGTCGGTAATCAGTTTGTTTTTGGCGGCATCGCCGACTATAATCTGCTCATTTTCAGCAAAATGTATTACCGAAGGCACCAGGGTGCTTTTCCCGTCGGCGCCTTTTACACATACCGGCTGCCCGTCTTTCATATATGCCACGAGGCTATTCGTCGTGCCCAGGTCGATCCCGATGATGGTTTCGCGGGTGGATTCGACGGAGCCGTCTTTCAGGTTGATTGCAAAAGTTGCCACAAATCCAGAAGTGAGAGGGTGAAAGGGATGAGGAATGAGGGATGAGGAATGATATAGCGACTCAAAAAGCGAGAAATTTACTTTATCGAGTGGTCATAATCATTCCTCATCCCTCATTCCTCTAATTAAACCGCAAATGTAAACACCTCAAAAAACTTTTAGTTGGAAAGGTTTTCTGTTCACAACTGTTTTTACAACCTTGCACAGCAAATAAAGTCCCTCATGCACAATCATTTTGCTTCCAAGCCCAACCGCCTCTGGATCCTGCTGGCCGGTATTTTTCTGACCAACGCCATCGTGGCCGAGTTCATGGGCGTCAAACTATTTTCCCTGGAAAAAACCTTTGGTTATCAGCCTGTTAACTGGAACTTGTTCGGCCAGAGCGGACTGGCATTTACCCTTTCGGCGGGCGTGTTGCTCTGGCCGATCGTGTTCGTAATGACAGATATTATCAACGAGTATTTTGGCCGCAGGGGCATCCGGATGTTGTCGTATTTGACGGCTGGACTGATTGCCTACGGTTTCCTGATGCTTTATTTGTCCATCGGACTGGAGCCCGCCGATTTCTGGCGCACGGCGCATATCAAACCGGATATGTCGCCCGATGCACAGGCAGCCCTGCGGGGGCAGGTGAGCGACTACAACACCGCATTCGCAGTAGTATTCGGACAAAGCCTCTGGATTATTGTCGGTTCGCTGGTGGCGTTTCTGGTCGCGCAGATTGTCGACGTTTCTATTTTTCACCGCATCAAAAACGCAACCGGCGAAGACAAAATCTGGTTGAGGGCCACTGGCAGCAGCCTGGTTTCCCAGTTCCTAGACAGTTTTGTGGTCGTTTTTATCGCTTTGTACATCGGGCAGCAATTACCTTTTTTGCAGGTACTGGCCATTTCTATTATGAGTTACTTGTACAAAGCCATTATGGCGGTAGCGCTTACGCCGGTCATTTACCTCGTACATGGCGCTATCGAGCGCTATCTGGGGCCTGATCTGGCGGCTGAAATGAAACGCGCGGCGCAGCAGTGATTTCGTAGAATTGTCCGCTGGCTTTCAAATTTGTCCACTGCTTCATCTACCACAATTTAGTTATTGGCACTGCTTTTGATTTGACGTATCAAACGTTAATCAAAGTAACAATGAGAAAACTTCCTGTACTTGCAGTACTGGCGCTTTGCCTGTACCTGCAGCCCGTTGCTGCCCAAAACCGAGAGTTCCCAAATGCAATTCAAGCCAAGTTAAACCTGACTGATTACGGTTTACTCAATGAAGAGGACCTGAAACTGAGTCAGGGTTTTGAATTGGGATTCACCCGCAATATCGCTCCATTTTTAAATGTCGGGCTACCTTTTAAACTGGGGCTGGCCAAACTGCCAGGCGTAACGGGAAATACCGTAACGACCAGTCTCGATCTGGTGTTCCGCCTTGAAAATATGCGTGATGAATCAAAAATAATCCCTTACTTTTTTGGAGGCGCCGGGTATGCTTTGGCCGATTTTAAAGACGGTCATGTGCAGTTTCCTTTCGGTGGCGGTGTAAATTTCCGGGCCTCGAAATACGCTTTCATTAACTTACAGGTAGAATACCGGAAGGCGCAAACAGACAACCGCGACAACCTGCAATTGGGCCTCGGCTACCACTACCTGCTCCATAAATCGGATCCGAAACCTGTTATGCCTGTCGATACGGATAAAGATGGCGTAGCGGATAATATTGATAAATGCCCGACGCAACCCGGGCCGGCTACGGCTTTCGGTTGCCCCGACCGCGATAATGACGGCCTGAGCGACGTAGAAGACACCTGCCCCGACGAAGCGGGCCCGCTGGCTACAAAAGGTTGCCCGGACTACGACAACGACAGTTTTGCCGACAGCGTCGACGAATGCCCCAACGACCCAGGGCTGCTGAACGGCTGCCCGGATACCGACGGCGATGGCGTAGCGGACAAAATGGACCGCTGCCCGACAGAAGCCGGTTTGGTCAGCAATGAAGGCTGCCCGGAATCGAAAGACAGCGATGGCGACGGTTTTGCCGACAATGAAGACGAGTGCCCTACCCTGCCTGGCGCCAATAAAGGTTGCCCGGATACAGATAACGACGGCGTGGCAGATAACAAAGACCAGTGCCCAACGGAGGCCGGCCTTCCCCAAAACAACGGCTGCCCGGATACCGACGGCGACGGTGTGCTGGATGCCACGGACAAATGCCCGGATGTGGTCGGACCGATTTCCAATTTCGGCTGCCCGGAAGTAAAACAGGAAGTCAAAGAACGGTTGGAATTTGCCACCAGAGCCGTCCAGTTTGAAACCGGCAAAAACGCCCTCAAAAAGGAATCCTATCCGATTTTGGACGAAATCGTAGGTATCCTGCGCGAATACCCGGCATACGCGCTTTCGATCAGCGGACACACGGACAATATCGGCGACGGCGCGCGCAACCTGGAACTTTCCATGGACCGTGCCAAAGCCTGCGTAGATTACCTGGTCTTCCGGGGCATCGATTCGGATCGCCTGCAGGCTGCCGGTTTCGGTGAATCCAAACCCGTGGCGCCTAATAACACTTCGGAAGGTCGCGAGTTGAACCGCCGGGTGGAGTTTGAGATGATCCTGAAATAAGGACTGGATTGGTACACGGCTGAAGGAAATTGCGATTGATCTGAAAAAGATTGTTGAGGGGTTGAGATTGTTGAGGGCCGCGCAATAAGGATTATTATGTTCTTGTTTCGAGCGGCCCTCAACAGTCTCAACCCTCAACCCCTCAACAATCTCCACCCTCCCTTAAAAATTCCGGATCTCCTGGGTACATTTCCCCTGCCCAAAACACATCTCCCAAAAAACGATCCGATGAAAGTATTGCTCACCATCGCACTGCTCCTGCAGGGCGTTTTTACCTATAGCCAGGATTTTTCCGCGGGCCTGATATTTGAGGATGAAACCTACGATACCCAGCCGCGCCAGAGTGCCGAAGACGGCAGCAAAGCCGATTTGCCGGCGCTGGTAGACCTGACGCCGTATTGTCCCGAAGTGCGCCACCAGGGCTATATCTTTTCCTGCGTGGGTTGGGCGGCCGGTTATGGCGCTATGTCGATCCAGCGCGCGGTGATGAACCAGTGCACCGACAAGGCAGTGATCACCCGCAATGCCCATTCGGCGCTTTTTCTGTACAACCAGATCAAAATGGAGGATTGCAACAAGGGCTCCCGCATTTCAGATGCCCTGCAATTTCTGACCGAAAAAGGCGATTGCCTGGCCAATCAGTTCGATTTTGATGTCAACAACTGCGCACAACAACCCGATAGCGTGGTGTCGAAGCAGGCCCGGCGTTTTGCCATTCAGGATTTCCTCACCCTTTTTGGCGTAAAAGAAAGCCCCGAACTCAAAGTGCTGCGTGTAAAACGTGTGTTGGCCCGCAACAAACCCGTTGTGGTCGGCATGAGCGTACTCCGCAATTTTTACGACCTGAAAAACGCCGTGTACTGGCACCCTGAAATCGGCAACGCCACACCGGCAGGCGGCCACGCCATGGTGGTAGTGGGTTACGACGACCGCAAAGAAGCCTTCCGCCTAATGAATTCCTGGGGCAAAAACTGGGGTGACAACGGGTTTATCTGGGTGAAATACAAGGACTTCGGTACCTTTTGCAAATACGCCTACGCCCTGTATTTCGCAGCGCCGGTCCGTTTGCCTGCTGCCTCTACCGACAGCACCAATATTCCCGCTATGCCTTTGACCGAACTCGCCGGCGCCTTCCAGTTTCGCGCTTTCACAGGCTGGTCGGAACACAGCGGACAGCCGCTGTTTGAAAATGTGGAAGCCGCTTGTGCGTACCCGGTATACCAACTCCACAAAAAAGACTGGCAAGTCGGTCAGGCCTTTCAAATGCTGGCTTCTACCCTGAAAGAAGACGAGTACCTGTATGTTTTCAGTGTCGACGCCAACAAGGACATCCATTTTCACTGGCCCCGGCAAGCCGGACTGAATGAAAAGTTTGAAGGCATGAATGAAAGCGGCCTGATGCTGGCTGGTGGGGCGGATATTGTTATTCCCGGCGCGAATAAAGTGTTGAAACTGGCAGCGCCCGGAACCGACCGCCTGGTGCTGCTTTTTTCCAAGCGCAAGATCGAAACCATCCAAAAACTGGCTATTATTGCAACAAAAAAGGAAGGCGATTTTGCGCAGAACCTGCTTCAAACGCTAGGGAAACATGCCGTTCCTCCCTCGGACATTACCTACGCACCCAATAAAATCGCGTTCAGTGCCGCTACCCTAAGCGAAGGATTTATTGTGCCACTGATACTGGAAGTCCAGGCCCGTTAATTGAAAAGGCAAAATGGCAAAGAGCAAAAGGCAATTCCGCCAAATATTTTAAAACAAGTTGGTCAACTCTACGCTTTGTGACCTTTGTGACCTTTGTGAAACCCCTTTGTGCGCTTTGTGGTAACAATAAAAAAATCTAGCCACCAACCCTCTAAATTATATCAAAAATTATGCGTTTCCTGCTTTTTCTAATATACTTCCCGGCTGTTTGTTTTGCACAAAACCTGCAAACCGACTGGCAAAAAACCTTCGGTCACGACGGCGATGTGGTCATCCATAAAGTCATCGAAGCCACCAATGGCTACCTCATTGCAGTAGGTCAGACGACCACCGGTACCCAAGGCGGTACCGACGGCTGGCTGCTGATTGCCGACCACAGCACCGGGCAGGTGGTGGTGGAAAAACGTTTCGGCGGAAAAAAAGACGACGTTTTATACGCCGTTACACAAACCTTTGAAGGCAATTTCCTGCTGGCAGGTGCAACATCCTCAACTGGCAAAGGCAAAAGCGATGCCTGGCTCCTGCTCGTCGATGACCGTGGCGAATTGCTGCGCGAAAGCACCTACGGCACACCCGGCCGCGACGAATTCCGGCATATGCTGCTCCAAAACGACGGATCGGTTGTACTGGCCGGCCACAACAACGACGGGAATACCGGTGATATCTGGTTGTCCAAAATCCAGCAGGACAGCGTCCGCTGGGAAAAAAACATCGGCAGCGCTGAAATGGAAACGCTCAGCGGTTTTGTGCCGGCATCGGACGGCGGTTTTGTTTTTTGTGGAAATACAGGAAAAAAAGCCGAAAACGGCGCTGAAAATATCTACCTCGCCAAAGCCGATGCAAAAGGCAACCTGGTCTGGAAAAAGTTTTTCGGTGAAAAAGGATGGGAGGAAGCGCTGGGCCTCGTGGCTACCCGCGACGGCGGATTTGCGGTGGCGGGTCTGACAAAATCCAAAGGCGCCGGCGACCTCGATGCCTGGCTCCTGAAAGCCAACCGCGACGGCACCCGCCAATGGGACAAAACGTTCGGCGGGAAAGACGCCGACCTGGCCAATACACTCGTACAGACTGCCGACGGCGGTTTCCTGCTGGCGGGTTCCACCAAATCGCAGCGCAGCGGCGCGCGGTTTACCGAAGCCTGGATGGTGCAGACTTCCCCCGGCGGCGACCTGCTGTGGGAGCAGCCGCAGGGCACGGACAAAGATGATGCCTTCACGTCGGCCCTGATGCTCCACGACGGCAGCGTGGCCCTCGCAGGCGGCAACAATGGCAATACCGCCTGGCTGTTGCGCTGCTCCGATCCGTACAACACCAAAAACGCACTGGCGGGCATCCGCGATGCTGTTGTGCTGAAACTTTCCGAATCCACACTGCATACTGCCGACGGCACGCTCACGCCCGGCGAACAGTCCTTTTTGTCATTTAAAATCACCAATACGGCCGATTTTGACCTGCCAGACCTGCGGGTAGCCATGGATAACCGATCGGGAGGAAGTGATGTAACTTTTTGGAATACAACGTATTACGGTGCTGTCGCAAAAGGTGGTGTTGCAGAAATTCGTATTCCTGTCAAAGGCGCCAAAGACCTGGAACCCGGCGCGCAGCAACTGTCCGTAACCGTTTCTTCCGGCGCTAAATCGCTGCAATCGTTTGAACAAACGATTACCCTGCGGAAACCCAAATCGGCTACTTTGGCGATTGTGGACCACCAGTTTTCCGCCAGCGGCCGCTCGGATGAAGTCACTTTGAAAGTTCAGATCGAAAACAGCGGCGACTCCACTTCCCGGGCTGCCGAAGTCAGTTTTATTTGCCCGGCAGGTATTTCGGCACAAGGCTCGGGCAGTGCGCCCATGGGACTGATCGCTGCGCACAGCCGCCGCGATGCGCGCCTGGTTTTTGTCAAAACAGCGCAGTTCACGGGTTCCGTTGCCCGCATCGTTTGTGTGGTGAAAGAAGGTGGTCGCGAAAAAGTGCGCAAAACGCTGGAATGGCAGGCCACTTCCGGCAAAACATCTCTGGTGTCCAACGGCCCCATCCTGATCTGGAGCGACCCCGCGCCGCATGAAACCGGCACCAATAAAGTCCGCAAAACCGACGACCATATCGAAGTAAAAATGACGGTGGTATCGCCCAAACCCGTGAATACCAAAAACATCAGGGTGAAAGTGAACGGCGTGGAAATGGACGGTTCCAAATTCAACGAAGAAGAGTTGTCGCCGCCGCGCCAGGAAGAAGCCAAATACATTTACACCTACAAAAACAAAATTCCGCTGCAACAGGGCAATAACCACCTCGAACTGGTGGTAGACGACGTGGTGTCAGATGCCCTGGAAGTGGAATTTACGCCCGAACGCGCCAACCTGTTCGTGGTCAGTATCGGCCCCAAACACGAAGATTTGCAGTTCACGGCCCAGGATGCGAAGGATTTTGCCGAGGCATTCAAAGGCCAGGGCGGGGAAGGGAAGTTGTTCAACGAGGTATTCGTCACCGAACTGACCACGCCCGAAAAAACGGACCTCACCGGTATTAAACAAGCCATGTACGACCTCGCTTTTCAGTGGGATGACAAGCAGATCAAACAGAGCGATATGATCCTGGTGTTCATTTCCTCCCACGGGAAAATCGCCGACAACAGGTTTAAAGTCCTGCAAACGGGCTACAACCCCAAGTACGAACGCCTGGCGCTGGATTTCAAAACCGACATCCTCGAAGTGTTGAACAACATCAATTGTAAAAAACTGATTTTTATAGATGCCTGCCACAGCGGCGGCGCAAAAGACGGCTTCGGCGGCGTCAGCAAGGCTGTTGTGGACCTGGCCAAAACGCAGCCTGGCGTCAGCACCCTGACCTCCTGCGGCAGCACCGAAAAATCGTACGAAGACAAAACCTGGGGCAATGGCGCATTTACGGAAGCCCTGCTCGATGCGTTTTCCGGCAAAACCTGCAACGATTCAGGTGGCGAATTCAATGCGGATACCGATAACGACCACATTCTGCGCCTCGGTGAATTGTACGACTTTTTACGCCGCCGGGTACCTGCGCTGGTGCAGTCTGGTGTCCCCAATGCGCCGACCAGCCAGACGCCTTTTATGCCGGAAAGTCAGTTGGATAAGAATTTGCCGCTTTATTTTATTGGCCAATAATGTGTGTGTTTTAGTGTTTTTGTGTTTTTGTGTTTTTGTGTTTTTGTGTTTTGGGCTGTTAATGCTTAATTTATGAACTAGTCTCAAGCGCTAAAATACCAAAACACTAAAACACCAAAACACCAAAATACCAAAACACTAAAACACCTTTGAAAACAATGTCGAAAATAAGAATCCTCCTGCCCCTTTGCTTGCTTTTCGCTGCGCTGCACGTCGAAGCGCAGTGCCCTGCCGGCAACACCTTCACCGTGACGAATAATTCAGGTGCCAATGTGCTCGGGTCGATCCGCAGGGCTTGCCAGTGTGTCAATTCTATGCCGGCGCTTACGACGATTGATTTTGCGATTCCCAGCGGCTCAACCGTGATACAGCCGGGGGCAGAATTGCTCATTTCCGCCAGCGGAATACTCATAGACGGGACATCCCAGAGCGGTATTATCATCGACGGTTCGTCGGTTGCGGGAGCGCCGCCACACGGGCTGCGTTTGACCGGTACGGGTATCACAGTCCAGGGCTTGGAAATTCAAAATTTCACGGCAACCGCAGGCGGTCACGGTATCCGCCTGGATGCCAATGGAAATACGGTAATCAACAATATTTTGCACGACAACCGAAACGGTGTTTTTACCAATACGGGTGTGGCGACTGCCCTGATCACAGAAAACAGCATTTACTGCAACAGCATAGAGGGTATTAACCGCGCGACCGGTCCAGCCCTGCCTGCCCTGAGCGCAAATACCCAGCGCGTAAAAGGAACGGCCGTAGCCAATGCCCTGGTGGAAGTTTTTATCAACGACAATACCGGCTGTGCAGCGGCGCCTTGCCAGGGCAAAACATTTGTGGGCGCCACCACTGCCAATGCCGCGGGCAACTGGCAACTTGATGTGCTCCCCGGTGTCTTGCTGGGCGGGCAAGAGGTAACGGCCACCAGTACGACAAACGGTAACAATACCTCTGAATTTCCCAGTTGCGCTTTGGTGGCGGATTGCTCCATTTTTGAGGTAAATGTGGCGGACACGGATGTCAGTTGTTTCGGCAACACCAATGGCACCGCTACCGCCACTACTACGGGCGGCGGCGGCGGAGCGACTTTCCTGTGGAGCACGGGCGCTGTTACGGCAATTTTGAACAACCTCGCACCAAATACCTATACGGTTACGGCTACGGATAATGCGGGTT
>JADLCC010000153.1 GCA_020847425.1 Saprospiraceae bacterium | reverse complement strand
GAAGAATCGATGGACATGATGAAAATGATGTTCGCCGATATGAGCTACACCCAGGTGTATCACTTCCCTGATCGCGAAATCAAAAAGTCGGATAATTCGCTCGCCGCATTGAGCGATGACAACCATACGATGACGATCCTGATCAAACCATTTGATGAGGAACAACAAAAATTGAAACCGACTGTGGCTACTACGGCCAAGTTGAAATAAGTGGTAGTCGGATAATTTGTTGAGGGGTTGAGAAGTTGAAGGTTGAGTGTGCTTTTGTACTCAACCATCAACATCTCAACCCCTCATCTTTACTGCCGCACCACCTTCTGCACCCCAACCTGCTGTCCTGAACGGATTTGCACAAAATAAATACCCTGCGGCCAGCTCACCGCATCAGCCAATTCCCAAACTTGTCTATACTGCGATATCACTTGCCGGTACATATTCCGGCCTGTAAGGTCATATACTTCGATGGACTCAACTTGTCCTTCTATATTGGAAAAATCTACCCGAATGGCGCCGGAAAACGGATTGGGGAATACCGTAAACGACAAAGGTTTTAGTGTTTGCTTTTCTGTTGTCGACACAGGTGTGGAAGATGGCAAACTGTAAATATGCGTCTCGGTTATGGGTGGAACAGATACGCTGGGGCTAAGAAAGATCAATTTATTGGGCAAACCTTCGAGCCGGCTGATGAGACTGCTGTTCATGTTGTTGTCAATTTCGGTCAGGATTGTACCATTTGAACGCCAGATCGAATGCCTGAAAACACTTCCAATGAGATACCTGCCGAATATTTCTTTTGTATTCTCGTCATTATCAAAAATACTTTCACTGACGCCATGCACATCGAGTGACAGCCCTTCGTATTTTGTAAAACTGGCCCAGGCGCCGTAATCCGGATTTAAAACAGACACCGTCGTTGCTGCGGCCTCCACCGGTGATTGGTAATATTTGATGCCACTCTGGTCACTGGTGCTGTAATTCCATCGGCCTGTAAAAACATGCTCCTTAACACCGGAAACAATATCGTACACCTGAATACTGTCTGTACTGCCTCCGCTGGAATGATAAATGAATGATTTGGCTCCGTCCAAACCCGGATGCATCAAAGGAGTAAGCGTAGTGGCGAAGGCGCTGCCTGATACACTTTCATTGTATTCAAACAAACTATCCGCATTGGAAAAATGCCGGAGCACAATACCTCCCGGGCAGCGATAGTTGTATGACCACTCGATGTTGTCATCGCCGTTGACCTGGTATTTCCCATAAAAAGCAATGTTGTACGGACAGCCCGTAGGTATATCGACAACAGCGGGGAACGTCAGGTAGGGGCTGTAATCCTCATTGAGCAGCACAATATTGCCCTCAAAGAATTGCAGGTACCAGAACTTACGGCCTTCGTTTTCTATCAGGATATTCCCACCGGTGGAGCCTTGTAGTTCCACTTCAAGGAAAAAACCCGGGATATGATAAATTTTATGGCCGATCTGCATCTTTTTACCATTTCCAGTAGTAAAAAAAGATGGTAAGCCGTTGTAATCCTCTGAAAGGATCATGCCGTCGTCATCCAGCACCCGGTTGATCGGATTAAACGTTGCATTGATCCATCGAATCATACATTCGATTCCGGGATCATCATCAAAAAAATCGGCGCTCAAGTGTACCAGGGAAACATTTGTAATGCCAGAAGGCATATTGAAAACAGTACTGTCGATAAGTTGGTGGTTTCCATTGAACCAGCGGATGGTGCCGGTTCCGGTATTTGAATCAGACGTTAATGCATAGTACCGTTCCCCGATTCCGGGAATGAGTACGCGGCTTACATTGTTGTAAGGGTAAATGTGCTCTAAAGTGATTTGGCTTTGGGCGACCATGGTGCAGGACCATAAAACTAGGGCGAGGTAATATTTTTTCATCGGTTGAATTTTTGATCAGGAAATACAATTGTTTTCCGGACAAAAATGCAGGAATGGGGTATCTTTTGTTACAGCGGGATCCGTGAAATGTTAAAATTCACGGCTATGGCGGGAATACGGGAGGGCGGGTTAGGAAAGGTTTCTCACGGAAAACCGGGAGGGGTTTACGTGTCCATCGTTAAGTCAGGTATCAAAATATAACGTTTCACTACAAAGATAGTATAAAAACAATGGCGTATTAAAGTTAATTCCTTGACTACCAGCCAATAAACCAACTTCAATACGCCACAATCTCCGGGTTACAACCCATAAACAATAAACAATAAACCCATCAACCCAATCAACCTACACCGCCGCATACTCGTCCACCGGCGGGCAAGTACACACCAGATTCCTGTCTCCATACGCCTGATCTATCCGCCCCACCGTTGCCCAGAACTTGAATCCCTGGCGCAGGTAAGGCAGCGGGAACGCCGCTTTTTCGCGGCCGTATTTGTGTGACCAGGTATCGGCCGTCATTTCCTGAACGGTGTGCGGGGCATTGTGCAGCACATTGTCTTCGTGGTCGTAATCGCCGTTAGCGATTTCGTCCATTTCCTTGCGGATAGCGAGCAGTGCATCGCAGAAACGATCCAGTTCCGCTTTGCTTTCGCTTTCCGTCGGCTCGATCATGATGGTACCGGCTACGGGGAAAGAAAGGGTCGGAGCGTGGAAACCATAGTCGATCAGGCGTTTGGCCACATCTTCGGCGCCGGCCAGTGACTTGAATGGCCGCAGGTCGATGATCATTTCGTGCGCGCAGCGCCCGTTTTCACCGACGTATAACACTTCATAAGCGCTTTCCAGGCGCGCTTTGATATAGTTGGCGTTCAGGATGGCATATTTAGTGGCATTGGTTACTCCTTCGGCGCCCAGCATTTTGATGTAAGCGTAGGAAATCAGCAGGATGCTGGCGCTGCCCCAGGGTGCTGCGCTGATGGCGGTGGTGCCTTCCGAGCCGCCCGTTTCCACCAAAACGTGTTTGGGCAGGTACGGCGCCAGACTGCTGTTGCAACAGATCGGGCCCATGCCGGGACCGCCGCCGCCGTGCGGAATGGCGAAGGTTTTGTGCAGGTTCAGGTGGCAGACATCCGCGCCGATGGTGGCAGGGCTCGTCAGGCCGACCTGGGCATTCATGTTCGCGCCGTCCATATACACCTTGCCGCCGTACTGGTGGATTGTTTTGCAAATGTCGATGATAGAAGTCTCGAACACACCGTGGGTCGATGGATAAGTCACCATCAGACAGGCCAGGTTGTCAGCGTGTTGTTCCGCTTTGGCTTTGAGGTCGGCTACATCGATGTTGCCACGTTCGTCGCAGGCGACAACAACTACCTGCATGGCGGCCATTACTGCACTGGCAGGGTTGGTACCGTGTGCTGAAGACGGAATAAGCGCTACGTTGCGGTGGGCATTGCCCTGTGCCAGGTGGTAGGCGCGGATCGCCATCAGTCCGGCGTACTCGCCCTGGGCGCCCGAATTGGGTTGCAGGGAGCAGGCTTCAAAGCCCGTTATTTCACAGAGATATTGTTCCAACTCCTTGAGAATCTGCGCATAACCCTGCACCTGGTCGATGGGCATAAACGGGTGCATATTGGCCCAGTTTTCCCAACTCACCGGGATCATTTCGGTCGCAGCATTCAGTTTCATCGTGCAGGACCCCAGGGAGATCATGGAGTGCATCAGCGACAAATCGGCATTTTCCAGGCGTTTGACATAACGCATCATATCCGATTCGGTGTGGTAAGAATTGAACACCGGATGCGTCAGGTAAGCGCTTTCACGCGTCAGTGCCGATGGAATAGCAGATGCCATATGCCGGATAGAAACATCAATACCAAATACCTGTAGAATATCAGTCAGGTCGGTTTCCGTCGCCGTCTCGTCGATGGCAATTTGGAGCGCGGTGTCGGTATAGAAGAAATTGATACCTGCTGCTTCCGCTTTTTTGCGAATGTCGGACAGCTGGCCTTTATTCAAAGCAATGCTTATGGTATCAAAAAAGTGCGGATTATTTTGTTTAAAACCTCCTGCCGTGAGCGCAGAGGCCAGACTCGCTGTCATCGCGTGGGTACGCAACGCAATGCCTCGGATACCAGCAGGGCCATGGTAAACGGCATACATCGCAGCCATGTTAGCCAGCAGGGCCTGTGCGGTACAAATATTGGATGTCGCTTTTTCGCGGCGGATATGTTGTTCGCGGGTTTGCAGGGCCATGCGCAAAGCGCGGTGGCCGTGTTTATCCACCGAAACGCCGATGATCCGGCCGGGGATCTGGCGTTTAAAATCTTCAGAACAGGCAAAAAACGCAGCATGTGGTCCGCCGTAACCCAGTGGCACACCGAAGCGCTGGCTGTTGCCAACTGCGCAATCTGCGCCCCATTCTCCCGGAGGCGTCAGTAATGCCAAAGCCAGCAGATCAGTGGCTACACATACGTACACGCCATTTGCTTTGGCTTGCTCTACAAAAGCGCGGTAATCCGCTACATTCCCTTGTTTATCAGGGTATTGCAGCAATGCACCAAATGTGGCTTCCGTAAACTTGTATTGGCGCCAGTCGCCTACCACGAGTTCAATATTTTGCGGTACGGCGCGGGTTTTCAGCACATCGAGTGTTTGTGGAAAAACATTTTCGTCCACAAAAAACACATTGGCTTCTTCTCCGTTTTTGGCGCGTTTGTTTTTTTCAGCAAAAAACATGTGCATGGCTTCCGCCGCTGCCGTGCCTTCATCGAGCAGACTGGCATTGGCAATCGGCAGGCCCGTCAGGTCGCTCACCATGGTCTGGAAATTCAGCAGGCTTTCGAGGCGGCCTTGTGCGATTTCAGCCTGATATGGTGTGTACTGGGTGTACCAGCCCGGGTTCTGGAATACATTGCGGGAAATAACCGCCGGCGTGATATTCCCGTAGTAACCCATACCGATGTAATTCCGCATAACGCGGTTCTTCAAGGCTATTTTTTTCAGTTCCTGCAAATACTCAAACTCGGAAAGTGCTTTTGGCAGATCGAGCGGTTTTTTCAGGCGAATGACGAATGGTACGGTTTGTTCGATGAGCTCGTCCAGGCTGCCAACTTTCAAGGTTTGGAGCATCTCGGTGGTGTCAGATGCCTGAGGGCCGATGTGCCGGCGCTCGAAATGATCAGGGTGTGGGAATAAACTCATGCTGAATGAGTGGATATATAAAGAGTGAATAAATATGCTGTGCTCAAAAACGCCGCCAAGATAAAGATTGTTTGGGGCCGGGCAATTATAAAAGGTAAAAGACAAAAGGGCAAAAGGCAATTTGAACGGAAGATAAATAATCGCCGCTGAATTTGCACTTTTGCGCTATGAGAAACTACCCGGCCAAACTCCTGCTTTTTGGTGAGCACGTGCTACTGCTCGGCGCATCGGCGCTGGCCGTGCCTGTGCCTGCTTTCAGCGGGAAATGGGTTTGGAAGGAGCGTTTGCCGGCCTTTACAGAGCACCTGGAAATATTGCTGCAATTCATTGACAGTAAAGAACTTAGATCCATTCCAGGATTGGACGCCGAAGGTCTGAAGCGTGATATCGCCGAGGGTCTGGTTTTTGAATCCAATATACCTACAGGTTACGGACTGGGCAGTTCGGGAGCGCTCTGTGCTGGAATTTATGACCGCTATGTTGCAGAAAAAACAACAGACACGGTTGCGCTGAAAAGCATTTTCGGACAAATGGAAAGTTTTTTCCACGGCGCCAGTTCCGGTATCGACCCGTTGACGAGTTACCTGAATGCGCCTTTGCTGATCCGAAACAAAACGGAAATATCACTTGCTTCGATACAGCGCTGGAACATAGCGCCGCTTGTATTCCTGATCGACACCCAAACTGCCCGGCAAACGGGGCCGCTGGTGCAATGGTTTTTAGAGCAGGGCAATAACGATGCGTTCGCGGCACAACTTGCGGCTGAATTCCTCCCGGCGCACGAAGCGATGGTACGCGCCTGGCAGGAAGCGGACGCAGCGGAGTTTTGGGTACATTTACGCCGTGTTTCGCGTTTTCAATTCGAGCATTTCCAGCCTATGATTCCCCGCAACATGTATTCCATTTGGGAACAAAGTTTTGACAATCAGGATATTAGCCTGAAAATATGCGGCGCAGGTGGTGGCGGATTTATGTTGGGTTTTGCCCGGAACGAGGAGGTCTTGCAAATGATAATGCAATCATTTCAAGTCATTCTCCCATTTGAAACCAAAACAACGGCGTGATAAATGGATAAAATGCGTTTCCGTCCGGTTTATTGGGTATTGGGGTGCTTGCTGCTGCTGGCCTTGTTGCGCGATGTGCTGGCCAATGGCAGACCACTGTACTGCCGCATCGGAGGGGAGGCTTATTATCCCGGTTTGAGAACCGTTTTTATCGATAAGGATGTGCCGTACAGCCAGCCTGCACTGCGCAGGATCCAGCTCCAGGAACAATCTTTTGAAGCCTGGAAAAACCTGTCGAACTACGATGTAATGCCCGTTTTTGCGCCGATTCCGTTTACTCCAGGCGAATATTCCCGGCAAAATGCCAATGCTTTTCTGGAGCCCGGAAAAGTACACGCTGCCCTGCCCGACCGTTTCAGGCACTGGCTGGGTACCGAAGAAAGTGGAAGGGATGTAGCCGCAGGAATCATTTCGGGCGCAAGAATTGCCGTACTGGTAGGCCTGGTTTCCATGGCCATTGCAGGCATCATCGGGCTCCTGCTCGGCTCGATTGCAGGTTTTTGGGGCGATAAACAACTGCGGGTTTCCAGGGTTGTGCTGATCAGTATCCTGGCAGGGATACCCGTTGCTTACTTTTTTGCCGTTACTGCTCGGCGATATGCACTCGACACTGCTGAAACCGCCGGGGAATGGGGCGTGAGTTTCATTTGGTTTGTATGCATTACCGGTCTGTTTTTGCTTGCAGGAATAATTATCCGTAAGCTGTTTCGCGCCACAGCGCTTGTGACCATTCCTGCGGATTTGCTCATCATGCGCCTCACAGAAATATTCAATGCGGTGCCTAAATTGATCTTTATCCTCATTATTGCGGCTATTTTACCAAAATCACAATCTTTCTGGGTGCTCATCACGCTGATTGGGTTGTTGAGTTGGACGGATGTCGCGCAGTTTGTCCGGGCCGAATTGCTGCGGGTACGCGAACTTGATTATGTAACCGCTGCCAGAGGAATGGGGTTATCCGAACTGCGGATATTTTTCCGACATGCCTTACCGAATGCATTACGCCCTTCCCTGGTCATTTTCACCTTCGGCGTTGCCGGTGCGATCATGCTGGAATCCGTGTTGTCGTTTCTGGGTTTCGGCGGGGATACGCTGAACGGAATCTCCTGGGGGAGTTTATTGAACAGTGTGCGGGCACGGCCTTCCGCCTGGTGGATAGCCTTTGCTCCCGGAATGGCCATTGCTATTACCATATTGGCAATCAACAAGTTAGGCGAATCGCTCAGCGAAAAAGCCGGACAATAACATTAACAAGCAAAAATTGAATTACCGCTTCCACTTTAAATCCAGTTGTTCAAATGAAATATAACCGCAACCAAAATCGGTATACAATGTTTTCAGG
Source organism: Saprospiraceae bacterium (assembly GCA_020847425.1). GTDB lineage: Bacteria > Bacteroidota > Bacteroidia > Chitinophagales > Saprospiraceae > M3007. The sequence goes on along the minus strand of JADLCC010000153.1, from coordinate 14,035 downwards.
CTATGCGTCGTGACTACTTACTACTTACCGGCCTTGCTTTGCTGCTTTTCTTTCCCTTTCTGGGCGCCGTGCACCTGTTCGATTGGGATGAAATCAATTTTGCGGAATGTGCCCGCGAAATGTTGCTGACCGGTGACTGGTTTCGGCCACAAATTGATTTTGAACCCTTCTGGGAAAAGCCGCCCTTATTTCTCTGGATGCAGGCTTTTTCGATGAAACTTTTCGGCGTAAACGAGTGGGCGGCCCGTTTGCCCAACGCCCTTTGCGGTCTGGCTACCCTGCTGCTGGTGTACAGGTTGGGGTCCCGGCTGCACGACCGGCATTTTGGCTGGCTCTGGGCGCTGGCCTGGATGGGCAGTATTTTACCACATTTGTATTTCAAAAGCGGCATTATCGATCCGTGGTTTAACTTCTTCATTTTCGCCGGTTTATACGGTTTTATCGAGTTTCGCTGGCAGTTTTTTTGTGTAAAAACACCGCGTTCTTTCTGGGCAAAATATCGTTATTTGCTGGTTGGTGGCGGCTTGCTCGGCCTGGCTATACTGACCAAAGGCCCTACGGCCTACCTCATTGTGATGCTCGTGCTGGTGATTTACTGGGCGCGTTATCGTTTCCAGGGCCGCGGCTACCTCAAGCATATGGTGATTTTTTCCCTGGCCGCTTCTGCCGCTGCGCTGTTGTGGTTCGGTATGGAAGTGATGCTGCACGGCACTTGGTTTGTCCGCGAATTTATTGTTTACCAAATACGCCTGTTCACCACCCAGGATGCTGGACACGGCGGCTTTTTCGGGTACCATGCTGTAGTGCTTTTGCTGGGTTGTTTTCCTGTATCTGTGTTTGCATTGCCCAACCTCTGGGGCGACCGGCAATCAGAAGATGAAATGTTGGAATCAGACACCCTGGCATCCTGTGAGCGCTCCGATTTCGGCACCTGGATGCAAATTCTGTTTTGGGTAGTGCTGGTACTTTTTAGTATTGTTCAAACTAAAATCGTCCACTACTCTTCGCTGGCCTATTTCCCCCTGACCTACCTCGGGGCTGTGACCATCTGGCGGGCGATCAAATGGGATATTTACCCGAAAATTTCGGGCGTTTTGCTGGCACTCGGCCTTATTCCGGGCGTAGCCGTGGCTGCAATGCCTTATGTGGGCCAGCACATTGAATGGCTGAAACCGATGCTTGCTGCCGACCCGTTTGCGTTGGCCAACCTGGAAGCGCAAGTCACCTGGAAATTCTGGCAAGGCTTGCCTGGACTCATACTCATTGTTGCCACGCTTGCTGCGATGTATTACTGGTGGAAAAAGCAAGCCTGGGTTGCCGCACAAATCGCCTTTGTCGGCAGTGCTGTTTTTACATCCATGACCTTGCTGCTGATTGTTTGTAATATCGAGGGCTATTCCCAACGCGCTGCAATCGAGTTTTATGAAAGCAAATGTGAGGATGACTGTTACATCAAGCCCATCGGCTTCAAGAGTTACGCGCACTTGTTTTATTCCTGCAAACGACCTGTTACCGGTGATTTGACCGTAGATGACCAGGAGAATTTATCGCATGGCAAACCTGGCAAAAAAGTTTATTTTGTTGCAAAAATCAACCGCCTGGAGGGCCTTAGCGAATTACCGGGCTGCCATGAGTTGTACCGGAAAAACGGGTTTGTGTTTTTTGAGCGAATAGTGAAATGAGTGTATTGGTGTTTTCGTTTTTTAGTGTTTTAGAGGGTAATACGCTTGGGATTCGTAAAAAATGTAATCAATGCAGACCCTGTTTGATTAACCTAGAACTTTTTTCTGAGCGGTGACCCTCTAAAACACTAAAAAACGAAAACACTAAAACACCAAACCCTACAAACTAAACACCTTTTCCATCAACATCCATTTCTCTCCCGGCCCGGCCGTTGGCAATGCCTGCTGGTAATGCCACATCAGGTTTTCCCATTCCTGTACTTTTGGGTTTGCGGCGTCTGCTGCTGCCTTCTTTTCAAATGAAAAATCGTCGCCGGCTTCCAGCACCATGAACAGGCGGTTTTCAATCCGGTATATTTCCAGCGACTGAATACCCGCAGCCCGAATGCTGTCGAGGATTTCAGGCCACACCGCGCGGTGCATGGCTTCGTATTCGGCGATGAGGGTGGGATCGGGACGGAGGTCGAGCGCGAGGCAATGCCTTTTCATGTATTTTCTGTGTTTTAGTGTTTTTGTATTTTAGTGTTTTAGAGGCACCCATGCTTGGCAATGTTTTTTCGCATGGGCAAAGTAGTCTCAGTTTGTATCATCAAAACCTTATTTCAGGGCAATGCACTCCTAAAACACTAAAATCCAAAAACACTAAAACACTTCTTATCCTCTCTGCGCTTCCACCACCGCAAACGCCACCATATTCACAATTTCCCGGACCGTACTGCCCAGTTGCAACACGTGAACCGGCTTGCGGATACCCAGCAAAATTGGGCCGATGTATTCGATTTCGCCCGTTTCTTTCATGAGGTTGTAGGCAATATTGGAGGCGGAAAGGTTGGGAAAAATGATGGTGTTCGCCGCTTCACCGGATAATTTTGAAAACGGATAATTCTCTTTTACCAATTCCATGTTGAACGCGAGGTGTGCCTGCATTTCGCCTTCAATCACCCAATCAGGGTGCTTTTGTTGCAAAATAGAGGTGGCATTGCGCATTTTCACCGCATCGTCACCTTTTGCGCTGCCGAAACTGGAATAGGTCGCCATGGCAATACGCGGTTTGATATTGAAACGTTCGACGCCACGCGCCGTTAATTCCGCAATTTCCACCAGTTCTTCTACAGTAGGATTAACGTTGACGGTTGTATCGGCGAAAAACAGCGGGCCTTTTTTGGTCAGCAGGATGTACATACCTGCTACACGTTGCACCCCTTCCTGCCGGCCGATAATTTCGAGGCCGGGGCGGATCGTGTCGGGGTAGTTGCGCGTAAGGCCGGAGATCAGCGCATCAGCATCCCCTGTTTCGACCATCATTGCGCCGAAATAGTTGCGTTTCCGGATCATTTTGAGCGCATCGGTGCGCACAATACCTTTTCGTTTCCTCTTTTCAAAAAACAATTCGGCATACCGTTCGGCCATTTCCGGGTCATTGGGCTGCCTGGTATCTATGATGTTGATGTCCTTTAAATCCAGCCCGTTATCCTGAATAATTTTTTCGATGGCAGGGATATCGCCCAGCAAAATAGGCTGACAAATCCCTTCGTCGCGCACTTGTTGAATTGCTTTGAGCACCGTCAGGTTTTCTGCGTCGGCAAAAACCACCCGTTTGGGTGCCCGGCGGGCTTTTCCGGTAATGATGCGCGAAATCTGGTTGTCCAGTCCGAGTCGTTTTTCCAGTAAATGGCCGTATTCATCCCAGTTTTCAATGTTCTTTTGTGCCACCTTGTCTTGCATGGCCGCTCGTGCGACTGCCGGAGCAACGGTCATGAGCAGGCGAGGGTCCATCGGCTTCGGAATGATGTAGGTGCGGCCGAACACCAGGTTTTTTTCGTTGTAAGCCATATTGACCATGTCAGGGACCGGCTTTTTAGCCAGATCTGCCAGGGCTTTGGTGGCGGCCAGTTTCATATTTTCCGTAATCTCCGTAGCCCGTACGTCCAGTGCGCCCCTGAAAATGTACGGAAATCCGAGCACGTTGTTGACCTGGTTGGGGTAATCTGAACGGCCTGTGGCCATAATCAGGTCGTCCCGAACAGCCATGGCTTCGTCGTAGCCGATTTCCGGCACAGGGTTCGCCATGGCAAAAACGATGGGATTGGGCGCCATGCAGCGGATCATTTCAGGTGTAACGACATTGCCGACGGAAAGTCCCAAAAAGACATCCGCACCTGCCATCGCGTCGATTAGGGTGGCCCCGACCGGCAGCCGGTCCGTTGCGAACTCCTGCAAAATTTCGTGCATTTCAGGTCTCTCGGCATGGAGCAAACCGTCTTTGTCAAACATGATAACATGCTTGCGCTGAACGCCCAATTGCAAATAAAGTCGCACGCAGGAAATGGCTGCTGCGCCAGCGCCATTCACGACCAACTGTATATCTTCCGGGCGCTTGCCTACAATTTCCAACGCATTCAGCAAGGCAGCGCCGGAAATAATGGCCGTGCCGTGCTGGTCGTCGTGCATGACTGGTATTTTCATTTCAGCCCGCAGCCTACGCTCGATTTCAAAACATTCCGGGGCCTTGATGTCTTCCAGGTTGACCGCGCCGAAAGTGGGTTCGAGCAGTTTTACGGTTTCTACAAACTTGTCGACATCCTTCGTATTGAGTTCAATATCAAAGACATCTATGTCCGCGTAGATTTTGAAAAGCACTCCTTTACCTTCCATAACCGGTTTAGAGGCTTCGGGCCCGATATCGCCCAGGCCCAGCACAGCCGTACCGTTGGTGATGACCGCAACCAGGTTACCTTTTGCGGTGTATTTGTACACATCCTCCCGATTTTCCGCGATCGCCAGACAAGGTTCTGCAACGCCCGGCGAATACGCCAGCGACAAATCCCTTTGATTTTCCGTTTCTTTAGAGGGTACTACTTCAATTTTTCCAGGCCGGCCTTTGGAGTGGTACTCCAGGGCATCTTCCCGTCGGATTCTATGCTTTTCCATCAGACTGTTTTACAAAGAGGGGGCAAATATCTTAAAAGGTTTGATGGTTTGAAAGGTTTGATGGTTTGAGGTGGTAACTTACGCCAAGAGTTGTCACCTCAAACCATCAAACCTTTCAAACCATCAAACCTTTCTTTCAAACCATCAAACAATAATGTGCATACCTTCGCAGCATGTCACCCGACAACATAAAGGAATTCATCTGGACGCATCGCCTCGAAGACCCGCAGCGCGTGGCTTTATCGGCGCGAAAACACCCTGATCTGCCGATGGCTTTCATCGCAGGGCAGATTGATTTTTTACAAAAAATTCAAAAAAAAGTGCCTTCCTGGTACCGGGAAGGGCTTAAATTTCCGGCTGCCATATCCATGGAACAGGCTTCTTCGGAAGCGACAGCGCGTTTTAAAGCCTCCTTGTTGCCGGGCGGAAAAATGGCGGACCTCAGCGGCGGACTCGGGGTGGACAGTTTTTTCTTTTCCAAGTTTTTTTCGTCGGTGACCTATGTGGAGCCGAATGCCGAACTGGCCAACATAACGGCGCACAACTTTGGTGTACTCGGGGTCGGCAATGCACAGTTCATCCATGCCAGCGCAGAAGACTTTTTGCGCGGCAGTAGTGAAACATTTGACTTGCTGTACCTCGACCCATCGCGCCGGCATCAGCAAAAAGGCAAAGTGTTTCAGTTGCAGGATTGTAGCCCCAACATATTGGATATCAAAGCATTGGCTCTTGGAAAAGCGCCAAAAGTCCTACTCAAAACCGCCCCTTTACTGGATATCAGCCTGGCCGCCAGACAGTTGGAACAGGTCAGCCAAATCTGGGTGGTGGCTTCCGGCGATGAATGCAGAGAAGTGCTGTATTTGCTGGAGCGCTCCCCTACTCTATTTCCGGAAATAGCCGTGCATGCCGTGCAACTCAACAAGGATGGCGCCGTGCAGGATTTTCAGTTTTCGTACGGCGAAGAACAACAAGCGCCTGTAGAATATGCGTTGCCACAGCAATACCTATACGAACCCAATCCCGCCATTTTGAAAGCAGGCGGCTTTCGCTCTTTTGCCTGCCGGTACGGTCTGAAAAAATTACAGCAGCATACGCACCTGTACACTTCTGAGCAATTTGTGCCCGGTTTACCCGCCCGAAGTTTCGCCATTGAGGCTGTGTGCAAATACGAACGCAAAGCCGTACAAGCCTGTATTCCTTCCGGCAAAGCCAATATTACCACCCGTCATTTCCCGGATAACGCGGAGGCCGTGCGAAAAAAACTGGGACTGGCCGACGGCGGCGACACCTATGTTTTTGCCCTGACGGATATGGAGCAACGAAAGGTGTTGGTGGTTGGAAAGAAAATTTAAAATATTTTGTTTTAATATTTGTTGAAATGTTTCGAATGTTTCTACTTTAGTGGCCGGAAAGTCATTTTTCAGGTATACATCTGACCGAAACGGAGCACTTTCAAATATTTATGACGGAATACCTATCCTATCAATTCACTGACAATCAGGATGTTGTCAACACTTTTGACGAACTCCCCCTGTGGAGCGCCGCATTTGGACTTTTGTTGTTAAAACACGTGCATCTGCAACCTGATATAACGGTACTGGACCTCGGATCCGGCACAGGTTTCCCTTTAATCGAACTGGCGGAAAGACTGGGAACATCCTGCAAACTCTATGGTTTGGATCCCTGGAAAAATGCGAATGACAGGGCCAGGCACAAAATTCAAAGTTACGGCCTTCGCCATGTTGAAGTATTGGATGGTTCTGCCGACAATATTCCATTCGACAACGATTCCATCGACCTCGTCGTTTCCAACCTCGGCGTCAACAATTTCGACAACGCGCCGGTGGTTTTTCAGGAGTGCCACAGGGTCCTGAAACCCAAAGGCAAACTGGCATTGACGACCAACCTCGACGGGCACTGGAAAACCTTTTACCAGGTTTTTGAAGATACGCTCCTGCAACTTGGCAAAACACAAGAGGCAGAACAACTCCTTGAACAACAAGCACATAGAGGGACTACTGAAAGTGTGTCAAGGCTTTTCTCCACAAACGGTTTTAAGGTTACCAGGTTCTATCAGGACACACTGGAAATGCATTTTCTGGACGGAAGCGCTTTGCTGAACCATCATTTTGTGAAACTCGGCTGGTTGTCATCGTGGAGGGATTTTTTACCGGAAGAAGAACGTGTACGGATTTTTACCGCGCTGGAAGTTAATTTGAATGCATCAGCAAAAAAATCGGGCGGACTCCACCTCACCGTCCCGATGTTATTTATGGAAGGCGAAAAAGATGCCTAGATTTCCCTGAAACCGCATGAGATTTTCCAACATCAAAATCATAAAACAATGAAAAAACAACTTATTGCAACCCTCGTTGGTGGAATTCTGCTTTTTGTATGGCAATTTTTGTCCTGGACACTGGTCAATATTCATGGCAATGAATTTACCTACACACCCAATCAGGATAAAATCATTGAAGTGCTGAGCCAGAACCTGGATGAAGGCCAGTACATGATGCCAATGCCGGCGCCCAACAGCACACCCGAACAGCAACAGGCGTTCATGGATAGTGCTGCCGGCAAACCCTGGGCAACCATCAGTTACCACAAGTCCATGAACTATGAAATGGGTATGAATATGTTCAGGGCTTTAGTAGTAGATATGCTGGCCGTCTTTTTGCTGGTTTGGTTGTTGCTACAGTTTGCCAACCTGCAATTCAGATCTGCACTGTTGACCTCCCTCGCAGTTGGCGTTATCGGGTACCTGACAATCCCCTACCTGAATACGATCTGGTTTGAAACCAGTTCAATCGGCTACCTGATCGATGCGGTGGCGCAATGGGGCCTGGTGGGGGTCTGGCTGGGCTGGTGGCTGACTAAAAAGTGAGTGTTTAGTGTTTAGTGTTTTGTTTTTAGTGTTTAGTGTTTAGGGTGCTTTGCCCAAGGCAACTGTGGTTAGATCGGGCGAAGCACCCTAAACACTAAACACTAAACACTAAAAACAAAACACTCATTTTACCTACCCAGCCACTCCTTAAAATCAGTCATCCTGTCGCCGCTAACAAACACCTCATGCCGGGCTTTGGGCGCTAGCTCCAGTTTAAGTTTGCCTTTAAAATGGGTTAAAACGGATTGTATCGCTGCAAATCCCACCAAAAACTGCCGGCTGGCGCGAAAAAAAAGTTGAGGATCGAGCAAGGTGACAAGTTTGTCCAGGCTGAAATCAATCGGCAGGTGCTGTCCCTCCCGGGTAACCATGAAGGTGATTTTTTCGTCTGAGTAAAAGTATGCGATTTCAGAAGTTTCAATGCTTCGGATCTTGGTGCCGACGGTGATCATAAACCGTGTTTTGTATTCAGGCGCCCGTTGGCCGATATACTGGAGCAAAGCATTAAAATCCAGTTTAGAAAACTGCTCTTTCAAGGCCTTGTATTTGTCGAGCGCGGCAATCAACTCGACAAGATTTACCGGTTTCAGCAGGTAATCGATACTGTTGACTTTAAACGCCTTGATCATGTATTCATCATAGGCCGTGGTAAAAATGACCGGCGAGGTAAGCGGCGCCAGTTCAAATATTTTAAAACACAGGTCGTCTTCCAGGTGAATGTCCATAAAAACCAGATCCGGCGCTTCGTTCCGGCGCAGCCATTGCACGGATTCTTCAACGGATGGCAATGTTGCCAGCACCCTGATATTTGAGTCGTATTTTTTCAACATAGCCTCCAGCCGCTGCGCTGTGAGGTTTTCATCTTCTATGATAATGGTATTCATGTTTTCAATTATTTATTGATTGAGCAGAGGGATTTTCACAACAAAGTATTCTTCGCACTCACCGGCCCTTACGGATCGCTCCGTAAGCAAGGCATACCGGTTGATAATATTGTTCAGTCCTGTTCCGGTAGATACATCCTTTTGCGCTCGAAGTTGCAGGCGATTTTGAACAATCAGGTAATCTCCCTGAATAAAAACATGGACGACAAGCGGCTCTTTCAGGGACATCCGGTTGTGTTTTACAACATTTTCAATCAGCAGTTGCAGGGTCAATGGAGCGATTTTATACTGATCCAACACGTTTTCCGGCAGATCAAAGTGCAGGTCAAACTTGTTTTCAAACCTTATTTTGAGCAAAAACGCGTAGGATTTAATAAACTCCAGTTCTGTGCGCAGGCTCACGAGCGTCTGTTCCTTTTGTTCCAGAATATACCGGTAAGAGCGGGACAACTGGTCGATAAACTGTTCGGAAAGTTCGGGATTTACCGTCACCAGGGAAGACAAAATACTCAGGCTGTTGAACAAAAAATGAGGGTTTACCTGGGTTTTGAGCAGGGCGATTTCATTGAGTAATTGTTGTTTTTCCAGGTTTTCAGCCTTATTCTGAAAAATTTGGGAATACCTTCTGAAATACAGCATCCGGCTCCAAAAAGCCAGCGCTAAAAAAAGAACAAAACCTCCGGCGACCAGTAGAATACTCATTGTTCGGTTTTTCCGGCGCACTTCTTCCTGGTGGCGCACCTGCAATTTGAGTTTTTCCTCCTCTTTACCGAGGCTGTCCGCCAAAGCCTGAATGGCTTTGAGCCGCGTGGTATCTTCCTGAGCAGCATCTTTCCACACGCTCCACAAACTATCGGTGTTGACCTGCGTACAAACTGTAGCGGTCATACAGGCGAAAAGGAGGAGTGGGAATACTTTTTTCATATGCTCAAAAAATGTGTGGGGCTTAAGGGCAATAAAGATTATTATCTTCTTTGACTAGTACAAATATTCCAACACGTATGCATATCCGGACGGCAATGTAACGTGCTTGATGATAGGCAACCCGGCCGCATTGTATTCATAGGAATAGGTTGTGGTTTGTTTTTGTCCATCAGCCAGGGTGCGCACTTCTTTGCGCGGGTTGTTGAATTGATAACGTATCTGAGGGATATAAGGATAGCGCATCTTCCAACTGATCGGGTTGATTTTATCATCAAAATCGCTGTATTCAATACGCTCGACCTCTGTAAAATAGAGGTTGTTTTTCAAAACGGAGCTTACAATTTTCGTCAAATTACTTTTTTCATCGTAATAATAATCGTGTTTGTAATAGGAAACGGTGTCTTCGGCAACATCCAGTATATCCCAGTATTCCTGCACGATACGGCCATTTGCATAACTGAAATACACTTCTTTTGCCACCTCGCCCTGCGGAAGCAATTCCTGCATTTTTTCGACGCGATTGCCCTTGTAAAAATAGATAACATCCGATCCACCAGTGGTGTTGATCCGAACTGGTTTATCCTCCGTATCATATACAAAATCGTAGATCTGCGTGCGAATTTGAGTAGGATCACCTTCAACAAACTGCCATTGGGACCTCAATTGGGAGACCTGCCCTTTGTAATTGTAACTAAACGATTCGTGGTCCAAGTCCGTGCGTTTGAGTTGTACTACCAGTGCGTTCTCCGGCAATGGATTGGGCAATTGCTGTTGCGGTGGAAGGCATTCGGTATTTTCTTTTTTGCAGGCGACCATACCGAACAGAATGGTCATCATCACCAGGGTTAATTTCAAAGATTGTTGTTTCATAGCTTTTTCATTTGTTGTAATTGAATGATAATCAGGCTCTTCTACATCCTTACCAAAAAAACACCTCCTTTTTTAAGCAGGATTTTCAGGATAAAAACAGCAGCATAAAGCAGGACTAATGCAAGGGTATGCAGCATATCCATTTGGTTTTAAAGAACCCGGAGCAGCATTCCTGCCGCCCCGGGCACAGGGAGTCATGAAAAATTATTGCTTTACAATTTTTTTATGGCAAACATCGGCGCCTTGTTGCGCTGCCAAGGTGTACACCCCGGCAGGCAAAGCGCTCAGGTTCAGGAACTGGCCAGGCTGCAACAACTGAGACTGCAACAACTTGCCGCCGGCATCAAACACTTTTACGTCTGCCACCGCATTGAGGTTCAACTGTACGGTTCCGGTAAACGGATTGGGCCAGACTTGTACGCTTTGGGCAAATACAGGATCCGGATCAACTGATGTGGAACCGCTGTAGTAATAGAATTTTTTGCTGTCCAGTACCCAGTCGAACAGGTCGTCATTCCAGATCAGTGTCCATTCCAAATGCAGGTTTTCATCATCGACATAAGCATATACGATATATTCCTTTTCGTCGTAGGCATTCTGATTGATCACCGTTGTCTCTTTACCGGCAAGCCGTTGTTGGTTGTCATAAAAGTAGTCGACTGTTTTGTTCAACTTAAAGAACTCGGTCGCTACATTCCAGTCAAAATACATTTGTTTGCGAATGGCGCCGAACAAGGTGTATGCATAATTCGAACGCGTTTGCGGGTAAAAATTGACGCCGTCCGAAACCGATACGGTAACTTCTATAGGCATATGGTCGTAATAAGACAGTTCTGTCCGGCCGGTAGGGAATTCTTCTTCTCCCAGTATTCCAAATTCTTCAATCAAATGATTGTCACCGTTGGCATCGTAAGAATACAACTCTCTAAAAATTACCGGATCGCCGAAGTAATCGATAGAAGTAGTGTTTTCCAGTAACCGGTCCTGTGCGTCAAATGAGTTGCGACTCGCCATAATAATATGCCAGTCCATCACCGTCGAGTCCCACAAATGAGTTATGAAGGAGTCGATGAGTTCCGGCGAATCGCCGTGCGGAAAAATTTCCAGGCGGGAGTCCGGCATGTAGGACTGGGTTTCCGGATCAAAAACTTCCGCCAAAACTTCTGTCAGCCGCTGTTGATCGTCGCTGATAACGGTAGAACGATTCAGTTTTTCCCATACGCCATTATTGAACTGGTAATTGATCTCGATCTTCGTGTCTGCAAAAGGATATTTGTAATCTGTACGGAACACGGGCGTGCTGTCTCCCGCACCATCATAACCAAAAAATGTTTTGGTAGAATCCAGTTGTAGTGCGCTGCGCTGCTGAATGCCACTGTGCTGAACCGGAGCGGGCATGGTCGGCATGTCGAATCCGGCGCGGTGCATCGCTTTTACAAGTGTGTAAGGCCAGTTGACAGTATAAGACTGCACACTGGGGGAAAGTGTTTTTTGAGCAAAAGCAGAAGCACTGCCCAACATCAAAAAAAGTGCAAAAAGGATTGTTTTGTTTTTCATAACGCTCTGTAGGTAAAATTGATTTTTAAAATTAATGACACAAAATTGGCGGCGGGCGCCATTTGAATCAAATAATTACCTACTGAAACGCCTTTTTTGAAGGACGAATCGCCAAATACGGATTATGAATTTTATATGAAAAAACCGGCCTTCTGGTCTGTACGGGCGTATCCTGCTATCAGGGAAAAACACCGATTACGGCACGGACAGGCTGTTTTTTGTTGCCTCTTTTGTAAATATCCGGCAACAAGACCGTATCTCCAGTAGCGCTGACCACCTCAAGGTCGTATCGGAACACCACCGGGGTGCCCAGCGGGGAGTGGTAGTAAAAACGCCAGGCATCGGCTTCACCCAATCCGACACATCCATTGGAATAAGCCCTTTCCAGGGTTTCGGGATTTGTGGTCGGATGAATCATCTGCCCGTATCGCATTCCATTCAATTCTACTTCCGTCCATGGAATTTGCGGCATCAGTGTGGTAACGCCATCGTCGCGTTTGGTGTGTGTAAACCGTTTGCCATCGACAGGATTGGTAAACACAGGATAGCGATTGGTCCGGATCACCGACCCGCTGCCTGTTTTGGTGCGCAAATCCACCTCCCGTCCTGCTTCTGCCAGATAACGCACCCTGTTTTGACCTACACGGATCGGAAAAGCGTACAATTCTTTGTCATTTTCGAAAATGCGCAGCCTGAACTCGGGGATGTTCACATCGATGCGCGTATGCCTTATTTTGTCAGATAATGTCAGAGCCGTCAGAGAATCGGGGAAAAACAGGGTGTCTCCCTGGTGAAAAATGATGGCATCGGGTTGCACCAGCAAGGTATCGCCTCTTGATTTCCGGCGGTAATAGTCCGTGTTTTGGAGCGAATCGATGATCCATGCATTGGCGCGCACCAGCAGGTGTTCGCTCAATGCATACGGCACAAGGGTATCGTAATGCGCGATGACCTTGTTCAGGAATTTGAAATATGTTTTGATGGGAATGTCTTCGGGAACAATGGTGAACAACCGGTCAGGAATGGGATCTAAATAAATGGCTTTGGAAAAAGTGAAAGCGCCGGTTTCTGAATGTTCTCCGATCATAAAGTTCTGCTTACCATTTGGAATAAGCACGACACAAGTTGTCAAAAGTAAGGCGAAGACCAATTTTCGATACCGCATAACGAACTTTTTTTATACTAAACGGGATCTTAACCACCTTATTCTCAAAGAATTAACTTGGATGGTTTGTTCCCTGATTGCCTGTATGGGATGCGCTCCAAATGCCGATTTGCATCCAAGTTAAATTCGTGAATAGCGGGGACCAATAATGTACATCAACAGTTAAAACAACATTGATCAGGTTGCCTACCAAAACCCGTTAAACCCAAATTGGTTTCAGAATCATCCCTGATCCGATAAAAGTCATCGTTCCTCCTGACCTAAATCATCCTACAATCATTTCCCAGCCAGCGATCTTGCACCGGTTTTTAACAACAACTCACCGGAAAGATGAAGATCATGCTATTACTCATACTGTTCAGTTTGACGCTTGCCGCAGGTTTTCTGCTCGTCTACCTATGGGCAGCCCGCAACGGACAGTTTGACGACGATTACACGCCTGCAGTGAGAATCCTTTTCGACGAACCGGTGTCCGGGCCTTCAGAAGAGCCTTCCAGTGATATTCCAACAACTGTTGACACAAAATAATCAGTACAAGACGAAGTTCCTAATTCTCTGTTTATGAGCAACACACAACAATTTCAGTACGACAATCGGATAACACGGGCCTTTGGTATGGCCTCGTTTATCTGGGGGGTGGTAGGGATGCTGGTAGGTATAATCATTGCCTTTCAGTTGATCTATCCCTCACTTAACTTTGGTCCATGGCTCACCTTTGGACGATTGCGCCCTTTACACACCAATGCCGTCATTTTTGCATTCGTCGGCAATGGCCTTTTTATGGGTATTTATTATTCACTCCAGCGTTTGTTAAAAGCCCGGATGTGGAATGACACCCTTTCCTGGGTGCATTTCTGGGGCTGGCAATTTGTTATCCTGTGCGCCGCGTACACGCTGCCAATGGGCATGACTACAAGTGGCGAGTACTCCGAGTTGATCTGGCCGATCGACCTTCTGATTACTTTGGTTTGGGTTGTGTTTGGGGTCAACATGTTTGGTACCCTTCTTACCCGTCGGGAAAGCCATATTTATGTAGCAATATGGTTTTATATTGCCACTTGGGTGACGGTAGCCGTACTGCATATTGTCCGCAGTTTGGAGTTGCCTTACACATTTACAGAAAGTTATCCGTTGTTCT
>JADLCC010000152.1 GCA_020847425.1 Saprospiraceae bacterium | reverse complement strand
ATGGGCGGAGAAAGTTGGAACACAGCTTCTTTGCCTAGTCACCCGGTCGAAGTAGATGGTTTTTGGATCGGGCAATACCCGGTCACCCAGGGATTGTGGGTCGTCGTGATGGGAGAGGGCTACAATCCATCCCAATTCAAAGGCCCAAACCGGCCGGTGGAAACCGTTTCCTGGGAAATGATTGACCAGGAGTTTTTACCCCAACTGAATAAAATAACAGAAAATTCCCGTCCGCTTGGCATGGCCTATCGCCTGCCTACTGAAGCAGAATGGGAGTATGCTGCCAAAGGAGGCAAACACGGGAAAGACAAACCATACCTGTTTTCAGGCAGCGATATATTGGACGAAGTGGGTTGGTACGATGAAAACAGCCACCATGAAACCAAGCCAGTAGGCTTGAAACTTCCCAATGAACTGGGTATTTTCGATATGAGTGGCAACGTATGGGAATGGTGCTCAGACTGGTTTGAAAGCGATTATTATCAAAAATGTCTGGACAAAGGGATGGTGAAAAACCCAAAAGGCTTGGAAAAAGGCTCTTCACGCGTTTATCGCGGAGGAAGTTGGTTCAACAACCCCCGGACCTCCCGCAATACATACCGACGCAACTACGCGCCGGAATATCGTCCCAGCAATATCGGCTTTCGCCTTGTCTTGTCTGAACTTACCGTTTAATCAGGTTGCGGTTGCTCATGAACGTAAGCGCCTGATAATTAACCACGTTTTTCTAACTTTGCCTGAAGCAAATTCCAATATCCACTTCCTCTTAATTCTTCGCATCCCATGTTCCAAACGATCCAAGACTTGGTGAAAACGCTTCCAAAGCGACTGCCTGATACCGAGGCGGTGCGCAGAGAAGGTAATGCTTATGCTTTGAATGGTGAAGACAAAATCTGCGCCCTCAGTTTGTCCGGCTCCACAATAGAACGCCTCGTTCTGGATGAATCGGCTGCCGCGCTGGAACATCTTTATCTGAACGACAACACAGAATTGTGCGAAGTGACTTTTACCGTACCGCTGCCGCGCCTGCGGCGGCTGTATCTGAGTCGATGTGAAAAGTTGACCACGCTGGAACTACCTGCCGGTTGCACAGCCCTGGAGCAAGTATATGTGCAGGGGAATCAACTCACTGCACTCACTTTTCAGGGTGACTGCCCGGAATTGGAGTTGCTGGACGCGAGCAAGAATCAATTGGCCGATTTTAGACTGCCCGCCGGTTTCCACAAACTGGCGTATATGTATCTGAACGACAATCAGTTGTGGCACCTGTATTTTGAAACCGCTTTACCGGAGTTGAATATTTTGCACCTGCGCAACAACCAACTGAATGAGGTGCCGCTACTTTTAGTGGAATCTGAAAAAATGGAGGCGCTGTATTTGCATAACAATCCCTTGGAGGGCATGGATAAAAACGTGCTGGAAGAAGGTGAAAGTGCCCGTTCCTGGGAAGGCGTTCGCAATTACCTGTTGTCTTTTGAAGATGGTACGGAAGAATACGATCAGGTAAAATTGATCGTACTGGGCAACAGTACGGCGGGTAAATCTTCGCTGGTGTATTTCCTCAAAGACGGCGAGTATGAATATAACAGGAACAGCACACATGGCATGGTGCCTGTGCTGTGGGAAATAGAAGATCATTTAAAAGTTGCTGTCTGGGATTTCGGAGGACAGGAATATTACCACAATATCCACCACCTGTTTTTTACCAATAAAACACTGTATGCTGTTTTATTCGAGGAAAAAACAAACTGTCAGGGTGTTTTGCCTACTCGTATTCAGGTTTATGATCAGGGAGAGAAGGTGCCGGTAACGGAAAACCTGGAGCACTTCCCTTACGATTACTGGCTCGATAACATCCGTTATCAACTGCGCAGCGATGCGGGAACAGAACAAATGCCCGACTGTTTTTTGATCCAGAATAAGATTGAACTCGCACAGCAGGCTCCTGATAAAGCGGCAGACTATCACCTGAGTGTGGAAAAAACTTTTGAGAAAAATGAAGACTATTCCTTTGCTTTTGAGGACTTTAAGCGGCGCTTAGTCAAAAAACTCAGGGAAATAAAAGGCGCTACACCGGTCAGTAAAAAATGGATTCTTATTAAAGTAAAAATCCAGGAAGAAGCCCAGGCAGGCAGACCCTGGCTGGAGAAAACGGAATACGAGGCGCTGGCAGAAAAAATTAAACACGGCATCAACGATCTGCATGGAAACCAGCAGGAAAGCGAATTGGATACACTTACCAAAACGCTGCATCGCGCAGGAATTATTCTGTACTATCCCGCTATCGAGGCCATCAGGGATAAAATTTTTATCAATCCCGAATGGCTGACGGACAGCATTTATCGTGTGCTGGATTACAAAGTACAGCGCGAAAAAGGCCGGTTTACTTCCGCGCATGTCGAAGAAGTCATTGCTGAAAAACATATCAACGGCAAACATATCAAAGGCGTAGGATTGTCGGCAACGGAAATTATTGCCCTGATGCAGGGCTTCGATTTGATTTTTGAAGTCAATCCGGCACTGAATAAAACAACCGAAACGGTTTATATCGCGCCGCAGTATTTACCTGTCGACTGCCCGGAGCCGGGGCGCATCGCTTCGTTGAAAGAGGATGTCTGGCAGGGCGCACCGCCGACTTTTAGTTTGCAGTACCCTTCTTTCATGCCAAAAAGCGCCATGCCGCGATTTATTTCCCGGCGTGGCAATTTCGCCCGGAACCCCTGCTGGAAATACGGTATCCAATTCGTTCTGGAAGCCACGGAGATACTCGTTGAATGCGATTTTAACCGGCGGTTGATACACGTCTGGATAGACGACAAACTGAAGAAAAAAGAACTGGAAAAGCAGATTTTTGATGATTTTCAAGCGATCAATGACAAAAATGGCGAGATACTGATTTCCAAAAATCAACAGGATTGGCTGAAAATCGGGAAACTACTGCGCCATAACCTGGAAAACAAGCGTATCGAAGCAGAAAACGGAGTATGGCTCGATATGGATGATTTTTCCGAATTTTTAGACCATGATACTCACCTGACGATCAAACCTATGAAAAAGATATTTATTTCCTATTCGCAAAAAGACGTGAAGCATTTAGAAGAGTTAGAAAAATACCTGTCCGTTTGGAAACGAAACGGTCTCGTATCGGTCTGGAATGACCAGCGATTGCTACCAGGCGATAAATGGGATAGCAAGATAAAGTCAGCATTGGAAGAAGCGGACATCATTTTGTTTTTGGTCAGTGTAGATTTTTTGAATACCGATTACATCTGGGATGAGGAAATCAGAATAGCCATCGATCGCGACAACGACCCAAACGATCCGGTCAGGGTAGTCCCCATCATAGTCCGAAACTGTCCTTGGGAGGACACGCCGCTCGCTGCCTACAACACCGCACCCAAAAAAGCCCTGATCATCAGCAACCAGCAAAACATCGACGACGCCTGGACGGCCACTGTGAAGGATTTGAAAAAGATCATTTTTTAAATCTGTATGATGATGTCCGGCGTCCATCTTAAGCCACATACACAAACCCTCCCTAACGGCTTCTCCTTCGATCTACTCCCCGTCGAAGCAGGCTCGTTTATGATGGGCAACGACGACGAGGATGCCTACGGCGATGAAAAACATATCCATCGCGTCAGCATCGGATACAAGTTCCTGATCAGCAAATACCCCGTCACCCAGGAACTCTGGAAAGCCGTGCTACCCGGCGAAAATCCCTCGTATTTCAAAGGCGAGCGCCGACCGGTGGAACAGGTGAGTTGGTACGATGCGGCCGTATTTTGCAACGCCCTCAATGAGATGTGCAACTATACACCCTGTTATTTCAGAGACCCGGCTTTCCAACAACCCTATGGAAAGACGACAGCCGGATATGTCTTGCCCAACGAAGGCCCCGTGTATCATAAACCCGGCACGCCCTGCTACCGCCTGCCCACCGAGGCCGAATGGGAATACGCCGCGCGGGGTGGGGCCACAGACCAGCCGACCAAATATGCAGGAAGCAACCGCTTAGACGAAGTAGGCTGGTATGGAGAAAACAGCCACGGCGAAACCAAACCCGTCGGCCTGAAACTTCCCAACGCACTGGGCATTTGCGATATGAGCGGCAACGTCTGGGAATGGTGCGAAGACCAATGGCACGACACGTATGAAGGTGCGCCGGACAACGGCTCTGCCTGGGTGGACCAGGAGCAGGGCTCGTACCGCGTGTATCGCGGCGGCAGTTGGATCAACTACGCGCAGCTCTGCCGCCCTGCGAGCCGCAACAACAGCACGCCGGCGAGCCGCTACTCCTATCTCGGCTTCCGCCTCGTCTTGTCCACTCTTCCAGTTTAGTTGGCTTGTACCTGCCGGACACCTGTGAGCACAGCCTTTTGCGCCTGCGACCGAGCGAGGCGAGCGAGGGACGAGCGAAGGCCGCGTGGGGAGGGGGCGGGAAAGGCGGAGCGGGGGGGGCATATGCCAAAGGGCAAAAAGCAAAAGGCAAAGTGCAAAAAGGCAATGGGTGATGGTGTACGCAGCGGTGCGCTCTACGGTGTACGCTACGTTTGTCATCCTGCCGGGATCCGTCCGCTCTACGAGGTGTAAAACAGTGGAAACGCGCACGTAGAGTGGACGGATCCCGGGAGGATGACAAACGTAGCGTACACCGTAGCAAAGACATAGATCCCAAGGGGGCGGGCACATGCCCGTTCATTTTCATGCCACTATTATGCTTTTGCCAAAAGGGTAAGTTTGGTTTTGCAAACCATATATATCACAAAAAAACGCCGCACCTTTTGAGTGCAGAGTTTAGAAAAAACCGACGCCGGATGCATCTTTTTTTAAAGTCCCCCGCTCAAACGTCCAAAACGATTCGGTTTACACTTGCAAAGATGTGGTGCTATTTAGAAGGAAGCTACAGGATATGGTAAATGGGTTTCTGCAATCATTGATTGCAGAAATCCATTTGGAGCACATTGTACCTCTGTTCAATCCGCGGAAATCCGCTCTATCCGCGCAATCCGCGTTACCCCAGCACCTTCTCCGCCACATCAAAATCCTCTTCCGTGCTTTTAATCACGAACCCCTTGCGATGGAACAGCCGCCGCATATCGCCGTTGATTTTCAGGAAAGAGCCGTACACCATGCGATAGCCCTGTTCCTTGGCGATGTCGAGGATATAATCCGTGAGGATGCCGCCCAGGCCGTGTCCCTGCCAGGCGTCGGTGATCAGGATGGCGTATTCGGCTGTTTCGCGCCAGCCGTCGCCGACGATGCGCACCACGCCGATCAGTTCCTTTACGCCTTTGCGCTCGATTTCGGCCACAATCGCCATTTCGCGGTCGTAGTCGATGTGGGTGAAACGCGTAAGCATCTCGTGCGTGAGGCCGGAGAGGTAGCCGAAAAAGCGGAAATACAGCGATTCTTTCGAGGTGTTTTCCACCAATTTGGCTTCCAGGGCTTCGTCTTCCGGGCGAATAGGCCGCAGCAGCACTTTGGTACCGTCGCGGAGTTGCATCTTTTTCACCCACTGCGTCGGGTAGGGCAAAATGCTCAGGTGGCTGAACGGCTCGCGCTGATTGCCGGGATCGCGTTCCAGCGTAATGGCCGCGTCGAGCGCAATGCCGCCTTCCGCATTCATGCCGAAAGGGTTGATGTCGATTTCCCGGATGTCAGGAAAGTCCATCAGGAAATAAGCGAAGCGGCAGAGGATATTTTGCAAAAAATCCATGGGCACGGCGGGCAGGTGCCGGTAGCCGTGCAGCAACTGGCTGATTTTAGTGCCCTCCACTAAGTGCCGGGCCAGGGCCAGGTTGAGCGGCGGCAGCGCAATGGCGCGGTCCTGCCAGATTTCGGTGGCCGAGCCGCCCAGCCCGAACACCACCACGGGGCCGAACACGGCGTCTTTCACCGCTCCGATGAGCAGTTCGTGCTGCACATCCCACATTTTTTCCACCAAAACCCCTTCGATACGGGCGTCGGGGCGTTTTTTTTGCACATTTTCCAGCAGCGAACGGAAAGCGCGGCGCACGTCGGATTCCGATTCGAGGTTCAGGCGAACACCGTTGACGTCCGATTTGTGCCAGATGTCGGGCGATTCGATTTTCATCACAACCGGCAGGCCGAGTTCCAGGGCAAAAGCCGCGGCCTCGTCTTCCGTTTTGGCGGTTTTGCCGCTGTTGACGGGAATGCCGTAGCAGGCCAAGAGTTGTTTGGATTCGCTTTCGTTGAGTTCGGTGCGGCCTTTTTTGCGGATTTTCTCCACGATTTTCCGTGCGGCGTCGCGGTGAAAATCTAGGTCGAGGGGCAGGTCGGGCGGCGTTTCGTGCAGCAGTTCGAGTGTTTCCCGGTAGTCAGCCATTTTCATAAACACCTCGACGGCGCGTTCCGGGAAGGGAAACCAGGGTATTTTGTTTTCCTCCAGCACATCGCGGCCTTCGCGCACCGTGCGCAGGCCCATCCAGGCGGCGTAAACGGGTTTACTTTTCACTTTTTTGGATTCTTCCACCACAACCTGCGCGAATGCCGTCGGATCGGTCATGTTTTGCGCGGTCAGGATACACACTACACCGTCCACGCCCGGGTCGCTGAGGCAGGCTTTCAAGGCCGCGCGGTACAGTTCGGGTGTTGCGTCGCCGAGGACATCCACGGGGTTGGAGCGGCTCCAGGCGGCGGGCATAATCTCGTCGAGTTGTGTAAAAACGGTCGGTTCCAAAGTTGCCAGGACGCCGCCGCGCTGAATGAGCCAGTCGGTGGCCAAAATGCCCGGTCCGCCGGCGTTGGTGACAATCGCCAGCCGGTTGGCAGCGGGCAGCGGCTGCATGGCCAGGGCATGCGCGCAGTCGAACAACTGCTGCACCGTACCCGCGCGGATCACGCCTGCGCGGTGAAAAGCGGCGTCGTACACGGCGTCGTTGCCCGCCATGCTGCCCGTGTGGGAAAACGTAGCGCGCGCACCTTCCTTGCTGCGCCCGGCTTTGAGCACTACAATCGGTTTGGATCGTGCAAAAGCCCTGGCGGCCGACATGAATTTGCGGGCATTCACCAGGCTTTCCATATAAATCAGGATGCAGGACGTGCGGCTGTCCGAGCCGAAATAATCGATCAACTGGTGAAAACTGACATCGGCCATGTTGCCGACCGACACGAAATGGCTGAAACCCACATTTTTTTCGGCAGCCCAGTCGAGGATGGCGCTGCCCATGGCGCCGCTTTGCGAAATAAAAGCCACGCGCCCCGCGCCGGGCATGGCAGGCGCAAAAGTGGCATTCAAACCGATGGAAGGCGTCATCAGGCCCAGGCAATTCGGCCCGATGAGTCGCACACCGTATTCTTTGGCCTGCGCTTTCAGGTCGCGGAACAGTGCCTCCCCCGCGTCACCGGCTTCTTTAAATCCGGCGGATAAAACCAGTACGGAACTGATGCCTTTTTTGCCGCATTCCTTGACGAGCCCGGGAACGATCGCCGCCGGGGTCACCACAATCGCCAGATCGGGGACGGCTGGCAATTTTCCGACATTGGCGTAACATTTTAGCCCGGCCAGGCTGTCGTACTTGGGATTTACCGGAAAAATATCTCCTTTAAAACCGGCGGACAGGAGGTTTTGCAGCACGGCCTGCCCGACTTTGCCGGCTTTTTCCGTGGCCCCGATCAGGGCGATGGATTGGGGGCGGAAAAAATGATCGAGGACCTTTTTCATTGTGTGTTTTCGTATTTTGGTGTTTTAGTGTTTTGGTGTTTTGGTGTTTTAGAGGTACTTCGCCTTTGGCAACCGTGAGTAGTTTAGGCGAAGCGCCCAAAACACTAAAACACCAAAACACGCGTATTCAAAACTTCCAGTATTTCATCAAATAAGAAGCCGCCAAATGCAAATGCAATTCATACGTTTACCAAACCCGCATACCCGAGGTCGTACCGGCTTCATGGTGGGGTATTTTTTCGCCATTCACGCCGGCGATAAAATTGCGCACCAGTTTGGGCAATTCCTCCGCGTCATAACCGCCTTCGAGCACGCCGAACAGTTTTCCGGGAAAAGTTTGAGCGAGTATTTTGCCGATTT
>JADLCC010000151.1 GCA_020847425.1 Saprospiraceae bacterium | reverse complement strand
TGCAACGGTCACCCTTAACCCTGACACACATCATGCCCCCATTTTTGGGCGTGCGCAGCGTTGAAATGACCTTTGCACAAATCCATTTCATCATGACAAGATTATTATTGGGACTGTTATCCATCCTCTTGATGGCTGCTTGCGGCGGCGGCAATTCCGGCGCCGACACGGCCGCAACACCGGAAGTGAAACCGGTTGTCGATCTGACTGCCAACCCTGATTATCAGAAAGGCCAGGCCATTATTGCCAAAAACGACTGCCTCACCTGCCATAAAGTAGATGAAAAACTGATCGGGCCTACCTATCGGGAAGTGGCCAATAAATACGCCGGAACGTCCGATACCATCGTGCCGTACCTGGCACACAAGATCATGAAAGGCGGCACGGGTACATGGGGACAGGTACCCATGGCGGCCCACCCCAACCTGTCGGAAGCGGACGCCATTGCACTGGTAAAATATGTGCTGTTATTTAAGTAAAAGGGCAAAATTGCAAAGAGCAAATGGCAATGTTAATCAATGCGTTACAGAAGAATTAGTTCAAACTAATTTTGCTTGATTATTTAAGCAGTAATTCTGAACACCTTTTTTAGGGACACGCCACTGATTCAAGGAAGCAGTTCGTCGTTGACTTGTCTGGCTACATGAATGCATGCCCAACCCCGGTTTGGCCTGTATCGTTTGTCCGTTTTGCGCAGTCTTTTCGCTCTAAATTCGGGATGACTCATATTTTGTTTTTACCAGAAAATATGTTTTTTCTTCTTTTTGGGGGCTGTCGATAAGGAATCCGGCGGCGGTGTGGGCGATATGGCCGGTAAAAGACTGGTTGAATCCGGAGCGGTCAGCTCAACCCTGCCCGTTTCTGCGGGTACCGGATTTTGCTCGATGGTTCCCGGAACCTCTTTATTAAATTTCTCCTTTCGCACGTTTATTGCTTCAGATGCGCCGGAAACGGCCGGTTGGGTCGAAGCGGGCTCCGATCGTGGTACCACAGGCGCCGTTTGCTGTTCCTGAAAAACCTCCCCGGGTGCAGGAACCGTGCCATCGGTGCGCTGCAGAAATATCCGTGCCGAAGTCAGTAACAGCAATATCCATATGCCGGATACCCACCAGCCTTTGGTGTTGCGGGATGTGACCCGGGGCGGGGTCGTCGGCAGCGGTTCCGGACGAGCGGCTGCATCCAGTGCGGCGGACAATTGTTCCCAGTGTTTCGGGTCGAAAACCACCGGAATTTCGGGTTCACGCTGCCGAAAGTATTCGTCAACAGGTATTTGATTTTCCTTTTTCATAGTGTAGCCGTGTCGGTGAGTTGTTTCTGGAGCAGTTTGCGGGCGTTGTGCAGGTGCCATTTGGAGTTGGTTTCCGTTATCCCCAGCATCTGGGCGATTTCCCGGTGCGCATAACCTTCGATAGCGAAGAGATTGAACACCGCGCCGGAAGTGTAGGGCAAATCGTGGAGCATGGTCAGCAGATCGTGTTGCGTGAGCTCCTGATCTGCGGGCATGGACTGACCGGGCATTTCCTCCGCGTTTTCCACCGGTTCGTGGTAGCGGAAACGCTGATTGGCCCGCACATAATCCACTGCGGCATTTACGACGATGCGTTTCATCCAGCCAATCAAAGCGCCCTCTCCGTTGTATTGACCGATACGGGTGAGGATATTAAAAAACGCTTTGTTCAGGATGGTGGCAGCATCGTCGCGGTTGTTGGCATAACGCAGGCAAAGGCGCAGGAACGGTTCGTAGCACAACCGGTAGAGCCGTTCCTGCGCAGCACGCTCATTTTGCCGGCAACCGGCAAGTACGTCATCGGGTACTGTCATGCGTTTTGCTTTTATGGTCAGGTTTGAGTGGTTTGAAAGAGTTTGATGGTTTAAAATCTTTGCTTTCAGGCATTTATATTGACCGTTGAAACCACTTTGCATTGGCATAATAGATCACTCAAAAAAATACCGACCCGCGAAGGGCGACCATATTCCAGGCTTTGCCCCCAACTTTTTCATCATTTTCCACTTTACGCAGGGTACTGCTGTGGCGCAGATAACTCAAATCGAACCACAAACCTGCATTGTGCAGCACATTGACCCGGAAACGAAGCCCTGTTTGCAGGTGCAATCCGCCCGCAGGGTCTACCAGCGCCTGTGATGCCTCATCGTACATCGTATTGCCCGATGGAAACATCGAATACCCGAGGTCCGCGAATACCAGGGCGCCGAGGCGTCCTTTCCAGCCCGAAGACAGTTCGTGGCTGCCGTGAAGCGCTAATGCGATGGCATTGGGGCCGTAATTGTTCTGGTCGCCAAAATAGCTCAACCCCAGACCAACCCAGGAGCGCCGGTTGTTCAGTCGGCGCTGCACCGCTACACCCAGTCCGGCAATGGAGTGGTCGCCGCCGCCCGCCGTCACCTGCACAGCGGTAGCCCAAAGACCGGTATTGATCCGGGAAGGCTGCATGGCAGGCGTTGCAGATGGGCTGGAAGTTGCCGGTTGCGGCGCGGGTACGATCTTTACGATACGTTCGATGTTTTCCATTTCCAGGGTGAGCGTATCGCCCTCGGCGCCGCGCAGGAGCCGGATGGATGCTCCGGGTTTTTGTTCGATGATGACGCCCTGATAAATTTGTCCGGTGTGGAGGTGTACGGCGTCGGTTTGTTGAAGAGCCGGTTGCGCAGCGAGCAAGTTTATACTCATTTGAAAAAAGAGGAATACCGATATTTTTATTGCCTGTGCTTTCATAGCGAATAGTCTGTTTTTGCTGTGATGGATGGTTTTTTAACGCCTGTCTCCCGGGTTGCGACAAGCGATTGATACAGGAAGGACGTATGGGATGGGGCGATGGTTAGTGGGACGATAAAAATTTATTTGGCAGCCCACATTTTACGACCTTCACATCTTTTCCACGTAGTTTTGCAGTCTTCGTTTTTCATTTCTTTAAACGTCCTTAACCAGCCATGTCCAACCAAGTCCGCCAACTCGAACCCTCCGCGCCCTGGAATATTTTTGCCGATCTGAACGCCATTCCCCGCGCTTCCAAAAAAGAAGAACGCA
Source organism: Saprospiraceae bacterium (assembly GCA_020847425.1). GTDB lineage: Bacteria > Bacteroidota > Bacteroidia > Chitinophagales > Saprospiraceae > M3007. The sequence goes on along the minus strand of JADLCC010000151.1, from coordinate 14,525 downwards.
TCTCTGCATGGGTGCAGGATTTTGGCCGGAAACTTGGCCTGGAAGTCCTCACCGATGATTTCGGTAATGTGATCATCAAAAAACCGGCGTCGCCCGGGCGCGAAAAAAGCCCGGTCACCATCCTGCAGGGCCACCTCGATATGGTGCACTCCAAAAACGCGGACGTCGATTTTGACTTCGACACGCAGGGTATCGACATGTACGTGGACGGCGACTGGGTGCGCGCGCGCGGCACTACCCTCGGAGCGGATAACGGACTGGGCGTGGCCGCTATTCTGGCTGTTCTTGCTTCAAAAGATATTGCACACCCGCCGCTGGAAGCGCTGTTTACCCTCGACGAGGAACAGGGGCTGGGCGGCGCCAAAAACCTGGGCCGCGGGCTGCTGAAAGGCAAACTGCTGCTCAACCTCGACACCGAGGAAGACCACGTGCTCACGATCGGTTGTGCCGGTGGCGTCGACTCCCTGATCGACTGGACATACAAGGAAGATGCCGCACCGGAAAACATGAAAACGTTTTTGGTGCAACTGAGCAGCCTGCAGGGCGGTCACAGCGGAATGGATATTAACCGGGGCCGCGCCAACGCCAATAAACTACTGGCTCGCGTGCTCATGGCCTGCGCGCCGGCGGGACTCCGCTTGTCCGCTTTCGACGGTGGCAACCTGCGCAACGAAATCCCCCGCGAAGCCAAAGCATGGGTGGCGGTGAAAAATGAAAAACGTTTCGCCAAACTGCTGCAGGCGGCCGAAAAAGAACTCGCTACGGAATTCAGAACCGTGGAGCCCAACCTGAAAGTCACTGCAACCGAAGCGCCCCTGCCCGGCAAAGTGATGCGCAAAGCCGACCAGTCCAAATTCCTCCACGCTATCCGCGCGGTGCAAAACGGCGTATTCCGTATGAGCCCCGAAATTCCCGGACTGGTAGAGGCCTCCTCGAACCTGGCGAAAATTGTTCTCGGCGGCGGTCGCCTGAAAATTGGTTCCCTGCAACGCAGTTCGGTCGAATCCAGCAAATCCGACGTAGCCGCTGCGTTCTGCGCTCCTTTCGAACTTTTAGGCGCCGATATTGACCTGGCGAACGGGTACCCGGGCTGGAAACCCAACCCCAGTTCCAAAATTGTGCAAAAAATGGCGGGCACCTACCAGAAGATGTTCGGCGACAAACCCGTGATCGAAGCCTGCCACGCCGGATTGGAATGCGGCATCATCGGGCAGGCGTATCCGGGGCTGGATATGGTGTCATTCGGGCCGCTGATCGAGGGCGCACACAGCCCGGATGAACGGGCGTCGGTGTCGAGTTTTAAGAAGTTTTGGGGGTTTTATTTGGAGGTGCTGGGTGGGATTTGATTTTTCGGGATTTAAGGGAACACGGATTGAAGGGATGAGACACGGATTTTTGGATTGGAATTCCATTCAGAAATCCGTGTCTCATCCCTTCAATCCGTGTTCCTTTAAATCGATCCTTATCTTCTTTCAGAATAAACCATAATTTTGCCCAAAAAATAATGGCCCAATCGCTCCGTTCCTTCCTAATCTCCATTTTAGACTATTTCAGGCATAAAAAATCTTATTCGCAGGATGGAGAAGATGTAGTTTTGTCTGCCTTCTTCGACCATAAAAAGAATTACAAAGGTTTTTTTGTAGATGTGGGCGCCCACCACCCGGTGCGGTTTTCCAATACCTGGATGTTTTATAAAAAAGGGTGGCGGGGTATCAATATCGACCCGACCCCGGGGAGTATGAAGCCATTCAGGTGGCTGAGAAGCAGGGATATAAACCTGGAAATCGGGGTGGGCGGCACGCCGGGGATACTCACTTTTTTTTGTTTTAATGAGCCCGCATTGAATACATTCAACAAAGCGGTAGCGGAAGAAAGGAATACGGGCAAACCTTACCGCATTACCAAAAGCATTGATGTTCCGATCAAACCGCTGGCGCAGATTTTAAAGGAAAACCTCCCGGAAGGCGGGCATATCGACTTCTTTTCGATCGATGTAGAGGGGCTGGATCTGGAAGTGCTCCGTTCGAACGACTGGGCTTTGTACCGGCCCGATTACCTGCTGGTGGAAGACACCAAATTCAGCCTGCAGGATATGGCGCAGTCAGAAATAAATCGGTTTCTTACTGAAAAAGGATACAGTATTATAGGTGTTTTACAACGGACGCTTATTTATGAGAAGAATGGGTTACAGTGAATTCAAATCGCGCTTCTGGCCTCACCCCCCGGCCCCCTCTCCAACGGAGAGGGGGTGACTTCACCCCTGGCATTCTTATCAGGGAAAACTAAGGGTACTCGCTCCCCCTCTCCGTTGGAGAGGGGGCTGGGGGGTGAGGCCAGAAGCGCGATTTGTATCCATGGCAACTTATTCTTTGCACTATTTAAAAATATATGTCTGAATAGTTTGCCCTATGAAAATCCCCCTGACCATTTTCCTTTCATTCTTTTCCATTGCGCTCCTCGCCCAAAAAGACACGCTTTTCTGGTTTGTAGTCCCCGAAATCACGAAAGGACAAATCGGGTATGATGATCCAGGGTTGTTCCATTTTTTGACCTTTGATGCCGCAACGACAGTGACGCTGTCGCTGCCTGCCGATCCAACTTTCCCGGTACAGCAATTGACTATTCCGGCAGCATCTTATGGCGTGATGGTTATGAATAACCTGGTGGATCTTATCGAAAACAAACCACCCGGCGTGGTGCTCAGCAAAGGAGTCATGATCCGATCCAGCAGGCCCATTATCGCTTATTATGAAACGATCGGGCAGTTGCAGACCAATCCCGAAATATACGTTCTGAAAGGGAATAATGCTTTGGGTACCCGTTTTTACACTCCTTTTCAGACTTTCCTGGACAATTCCGACGCCCATTTCCCTTTGCCCCATGCGGCTTTTGATATTGTGGCTACCGAAAACAACACCTCCGTGACGATCACTCCTTCCAGAGATATTGTCGCGCACAATGCCAATATTCCGTTCACGCTTGTCATGAACCGGGGCCAGACGTATTCCTGTGAAGCGACATCACAGGGCGCACAGCAGCACCCTAACGGCAGTCTGATTACATCTGATAAACCCATTGCCGTTACCATCAAAGACGATCTTTTGGTCGGCAGTCCCATTTATGAGGGTTTTTGCCGGGACCAGGTGGGCGATCAACTGATTCCCGTCGAATATGTTGGGAAAAGGTATGTGGTGCAAAAAGGTCTGCTCGACGGCGATGAAAGGGTGGTGGTCATTGCAACCCAAAACGGGACCCAGGTCCGCCAAAACAACATGGTCGTAGCCACACTCGATGCCGGGATGTCGGCCACGCTTTTGATCGACCAGGGGAAGCATTTTATTACCGGCAGCAACCCGATTTATGTATTCCATATCTCCGGAATAGGTTGCGAGGTAGCCGCTGAAATCATGCCGTCGCTGGATTGCAGCGGTTCTGACAATGTGCGTTTTTTTCGCACCAACAGCAAAACGTTTGCCTTGTTTATCGTTACCAATGCCGGAAATGAAAGCGCTTTTAAGGTAAATGGGGATGCCGGCGTTATTACAGCTTCTGATTTTCAGGTTGTTCCCGGTTCAAACGGTGCATTTGTGGCCATGATGAAAGTTTTTCCCGAATTCCTGATTCCATCCGGCAATTATACCTCCGTGGAAAATACATCGGGCCGGTTTCACCTCGGTTTTTTAAACGGTCAACAACTTGACGGTTGTTCGTATGGCTTCTTTTCCGATTTTCAGGGCAAAATTGTGGTGCCCGATACGGTGCGTTTTTGCGCCGGCGATACCGTTCAATCACACGGACTGGATATCTGGGAGCCGGGATTGTACAATGTACTGACCGAGCACGCTTCAGGTTGCGATACATTATACAGGATTCTCGCTTTTTTGAATCCCGATATTTCCATCCAGGAAGTATTTGAAATATGCCCGGGTTCTTCGATTCAGGTCAACGGTATCGAATTCTCGGCCCCCGGCGTCCTGATCGACACCCTGCCCAACACCGGCCCGGGCTGCGACACGATTCGCAGCATCTCCGTTGTCTGGGCTTTTTCGCCGGAGATCGAACAACTGATTGCATTCTGCCCGGGCGATACGGTGCATGTGGGCGCTCAACTGTATACGGCTCCGTTCACGTACCAGGATACCCTGCCCGCTTCGGTCGGTTGCGATACGATACGAACGACGATCGGCAGTTTCTTTACCAAATCCGAACCTTTTTTGGAATCGGATGCAACATTATGTCCGGGAGAGTTGCTCGTGCTGAGAAGCCCTTATCCCGGCACGGTCTGGAACAACCAGGTCGTCAGCCAGGAATATGTTGTCACCACTACGGGTTTGACGACTGTTTATTTCCCGGATGCCAATGGTTGCATCCAATACGACACCGTGCTGGTCGGGACCTGCTGCAACCAGGAAACGATTTTTATTCCCAATGTTTTTGCGCCGGAAGGTAATACGGCGAGCAATGTATTCAGGATCTATGCCACGCCGTCCTGCATCCTGTTGCGCTTGCAGATTTATAACCGCTGGGGCGCTATGCTGTTTGAAACCAATACGCCGGAGGAAGGTTGGGACGGCAGGTTCAAGGGACATTATTGTGAACCCGGCGTGTACGTCTGGGTGTTGGAAACGGCGCAAAGCGGCACTTCGATACCGGAAGTTTTAAAAGGAGACGTTTCGATCATAAGATAAAAAAGGCCTGCTGAAATGAATCCAGCAGGCCCCTGTAGAACCGTAATTACTACGCCCCCATAATATTATCTTCTTCCTTTACATACCCCTTCCCATCGGAGGAGGTATCATTCACTGATGTAAAAGTGCAGGAAATTGTTAAAAACGGGGTTCGGCGTTGTTGCAAAATGGTTTGCTCTTGTGCCATTTGTGCGAAATGTCGGATGGGCGCCTTTTTGCTATACAAGTGTTTTGGTGTTTTAGGGTTTTGGTGTTTTAGGGTTGACGCTCAAGCATTCATATCAGCGATACCCAAGGGCCTACACACCAAAACACTAAAACACGAAAACACTAAAACACCCCAAATCACACCTCGCTCGGCGAAATCCCGAACCGTTCCTTAAACGACGTTGAGAAATATTTGGGGTTGCTGAATCCCACACGCCAGGCCACTTCGCTTACATTGCCTGCTTTGGCCCGGAGCAGTTCCATGGCCCTGTCGAGGCGGTAATTGCGCAGGAATTCGCCGGCCGACTGACCGGTAATGGCGGAAAGTTTGCGGTGCATCTGCGAGCGGCTCATCGCCATGCTACGGGCTACGTCTTCCACACTCAGGTGTTCGTTTTCAATTTCCTTTTCCACCACCTGTTGAAGTTTTTCCAGGAACCTGCGGTCGAGCACATGCATGACGGCGCCGGGCGACGGCGCATCCGTCTCCAGGGAATCCGGACGATTGGGATGTCCGGGTCCATTGGCGGAGACCTGGCGGGCATATTTTTCCTGGATACGGCGGCGGGTTTCGAGCAGGTTGTCGAGCCAGGCGAGCAGTTCTTCGGTTTGAAACGGTTTGCCCAGGTATGCATCTGCGCCCTGTTGCAGCCCTTCGAGGCGGCTTTCAAATGCCGTTTTAGAGGTCAGCAGCAACACCGGAATATGGCTGGTGATCACATCTTTTTTCAGGGCGATGAGTAAACCGATTCCATCGATGTGCGGCATGAAGATATCGGACACCACGATATCGGGCACCCGTTGCCTTGCGCGTTCGAGGGCTTGTTTGCCATCGGAGGCTTCTATCACATCATATCTGTCGGAGAGGGTTTGTGTTATAAAGGCACGCAATTCATCATTATCTTCTGCCAGCAGCAAAAGCGGCCGACTCGATGCATAGACCTGTTTTACATCCGGGCCAACATTCCGGGTCGGCATTCCGGCCGAGGGCAGGCTGTCCAGGTGCAGTTCCTCTTTCTTGTGCTCCGGGGTATTCGTTTTTAATTTTTTGCTTGCACTGTGCACAAGCGGGATCCGGAGTTGAAAATCAGATCCTTGCTCCGGCAGGCTTTCCACCGTTATTTTTCCACCCATCAGTTCTGTCAGTTCCCGGCACAACGCCAAACCTATACCTGTACCGATTTGTCCTTCTACCGGCGTGTCGTTGGCCTGGTAAAAGCGGTCGAAAACGTAGGGCAGGTCGGTTGGCGGAATCCCTTTCCCGTTGTCTTTCACTGAAATAACCAGCCAGTTTCCCGTATTCATACGGGTAAGCGGCATTTCAGCATTTCCGGTTGTACGCATGGCCGATACCTGTATTTCCCCCCCGGAAGGAGTGAATTTCAAGGCATTGGAAAGCAGGTTAAAACATATTTTTTCGATTTTATCGGCGTCGAAAGCGCCATGGATATCATTTTTCGGAATCGACAACAGGATATTTACGTCTTTGCTTTCAGCGGCGCCGGCGAATGACTCCACAATAGGGCGCAGGATATCGCCCAGGTATCCTGTCCGGAATTCTGTCTGCATCGCTCCACTTTCCAGTTTGGCGAGGTCGAGTAGTTCATTCACCAGTTGCAGCAATTTATGGCTGTTGCGCGCTGCCAATTGCACTTTTGACAACCAGTCTTTTGTATTGGGATTTTTCAGTACCTGCCTCAGGGGTTCGATGATCAGCGTGAGGGGCGTCCTGAATTCGTGGGTGATATTGGAAAAAAAGTTTGTTTTCATTTGTTCCAATTCCCGTACACGCATGCTTTCCCGGTGTTCAAATGCTACTTGTTCCCGCAAACGGATACTCCTGATCTGAGCCAGGTAAATCTGCCATATCACTGCTGCCAGCATAAGTAACCAAACTACACAGGCGAGCCGGGTTTGCCACCAGGGCGGGTTGACCACAACTGTAATTTCGACAGGCTTTTCGCTCCAGGCGCCATCGTTGTTACTGCCCTGCACCCGAAAAACATATTTGCCAGGCGCCAGGTGGGTATAATGTGCAAAGTGCTTTTCCCCGGCTTCCACCCAGGTTTTTTCCAAGGGCAGCAGTTGATAGCGGTAGCGATTTTTGGAGGGGTTCGTAAAATCCAGTGCTGCAAATTCCAGGGAAATATTGTTCTGACCGGCTTCCAGCGTGATGGTATTCAAGTATTCCAGCGGCGCCTGTAGTAGTAGGTCGGAAGCAGAAAACCGCTGCGCCTGGTGGTTGATTTCCAAACCGATGATATACACAGGAGGCGCCTGCTTATTGAGTTCGAGCGATTGGGGGAAAAACCGGTTCAGGCCATTTACCCCGCCAAACAACAATTCTCCGTCGGGCGCCTTAAAAAATGCCTCGGTATTGAATTCATTGCTTTGTAAACCGTCTGCAACGGTAAATATTTTGACGTGTGAAATAGTGGAGCCCTGAACGCCAAGCCTGGCCAGACCCCGATTGGTACTGCACCACAGGTGCCCCGATTCGTCGGGCAAAATGCCGTATACCACATTGTTGGGCAGCCCTTCTTCCGTGGTGAAATAAGTAAGACTGCCGGTTTGCAGGTCCATACAATTGATTCCGCCTCCTTTTGTACCGATCCAAAGTCTTTTCCCCGGTTCGGCAGGGTCGGGTAGCAGGCAGGCGATGGAATTGTTGTTCAGGGAGGTATTCATCTGCCTGTTCGTTTTCAACAATTGGAAATGGAGGGAATCATTTTTCCATTCTCCTTTGACCAAACCCAATTGGGTGCCGGCCCATAACACGCCATTGCCGTCTTCCACCAATGCGAAGACCAATACGGAAGGCGTTTGCTCCCCAAATAGTCGCCCGAAATCGAAGTGGGAGATTTTACCGCTTGCAGGATCGCAGCGCAGCAGGCGGCCTGAAGTGCCGGAAACCCAAATGGAACCATCTGCCGTACGGAGCAGTCGCGCATGTGGGTAGCGATCCAGGTTGATGTCATACACGGCCGCTAAAGTCCGATCGGAGCGGTAATGCCGCAACTGGCTCCGATTGATCTGCCCCTCCCGCAATCCGCACAGTAACCAGGAATCGCCGGAGGGCTCAAAAAGCAGGTCATTTTGTTGTGGCAACGCATCTGGGAATGCCGATTGTTCGGACAAACGCTGCGTTACAGGGTCGTAAGCCACTATTTTGTTAAATAATTTACACAGCATATTCCCCTGCCGGTCTTTCCATACGCCCCAGATGCTGATTCCTTGCAGACTGGTATTGAATTTGGCTTTGCGGGGCGTAATTTTCCGAAGACCGTAGCCAAGGGTGCCTACCCAGATATTTTCCTGCGCATCCAGGGCAAGCGCATTGGCCGGTTTGTCCAGCACATAGTCGGGGCGTGCCGGGTCGGGCAAGGTGTTTTTGGCCACATACCACAACTTTTTTTCAAATAAAATCCAGATGTCGCCGGCCTTGTTCATCCGAAGTACAGGCAAGGTGCCAATCTCCTTGTTGATACCCAGCGCGATATAACTGAACTGCCCATTCCGGATAATAGTGATACCATTTCGGAACGTACTCCAAATATCGCCGGAAGCGGTTTGCAACAGGCTCCCGGATTCGGCGGGGAAGCCAGCGGGCGCCTGGATTTTTGTACTTGTAAGTGTTTGTGGATCAATTTTATACAAACCTTTGGACGAGCCGAGCCAGATACTGCCATCCTGCATTTCGCAGAGGCTCAGGAATTCTTCCTGGAGGCTTGTTTTGGTTTCCTGTACACGGGGAATCTGAACAGGTGTTGGAGCGATCAGGTTTCCGAGTTCGGGCGTTTCGGGCAAACCGTTTTTCCAGGCATCGGGTATGCTCAAACGAAATGCGCCTCCTCCTCTGTTTACAATCCAGATATGACCGTTTTTATCTTCGTTGATACAACGTATATCGTATAAAACTTCCTTCCCGACACTCGCCGTTGCCGGCAGGCCAATGTGGTAAAAACGTTCCGTTTTGCGGTCCATCAATTGAACGCCCCCGCTTTCGGAACCAAGCCATAACCACCCTCGGCTGTCTTCAAAAAGGGTGGTTACGGTATTATCTGAAATGGAATACGGTTGATAAGGATCATTGCTCCAGGCGCGGAAATTATAACCGTCGTACCGGTTCAGGCCATCTTTGGTCCCGATCCACAGAAAGCCGTCTCTTGTTTGCAACACGTCATACACCATCCCTTGCGACAATCCCTGATCTATGGTCAGCGATTCCGGCTGGGCGAGTTGCCCTGTCGCGACCCAAGGGAAAACAAACCCCCAGCATACCAAAAGAAACACCGCGCGCATGCGCCTGCAAAAAAGGGCCGTCATCAATTTCACTTTTATCAGGGGGAGACTACACAGTATGGAAGGCCATGAAAATCACGGGGTTTATAATGACCCCGCACCACACTTCCGATTGTCCATTTGTTTGTACGCAGAAAAACGGGAGCAAAAATAAATCCAATTTTTACTATTCCTGACGGTTGTTTGCTACCTGGTTGCAAAAACAACAAACAGGCTGCACCCGCTACAACCTGTTCAAATCTACGTTTTTCAGACCGTTCAGGTTTCTGATGTTCTACCTGGACTGAATCATTTTTTTGGTTGCTCGATCTGTTGCCGTTTCGAGGGTGTAGTACAAAACGCTTGCGTTGTTCAGCACTGCTGCATCGATGGCAAACGTGTTGTACCCTTTCGCAAAATCGCCCTTTTGGGTAAATACCACCCGGCCGGTTTCATCGAAAATGCGGAGTGTTGCTTGCGCATTTTCCGGCAAATGGAACCCGATGAAGGTTTTGTTCACAAAAGGGTTGGGCTGGTTCTGGTACAGTTCGAACCCGACACCTTTAATTGTCACCCCCTCGGGGGCCTCAGGAGAATTAAAGCGGAACGCAACATCCAGGCGATTCACTCCTCCCGAGGAGGGGGAGTTTGGGAGGGGGTATGCCTCCGCTTTCGTGATGCGGCTGGAAACGCCCAGCATTTGACTGATCCGGCCGGCTTTGGTAGCCCGGAAGATCACGGCAAATTCGTCGGCTGTCCCATCGACCGAAGTGGTGATAGCATCTGCGAATACGGCGAAATTATCCGGTTGCATACCCGTTCCGGGTACGATATCCACTACTTGAAGGCCGGAAATATTCATCGTGAACTGATAGCCCAGTACCTCTTCGGTGCATTTGAAGTTCAGGGTAAATACATCTCCGGCTTTTACCGTGCGGTCTTCCACATCGAACAGCAGCGTTGCGGATGTGCGATCTTCTACCGATAACAAAGAATTGGCAATCACCGAGTTATTCACATCGCCGATTTTCATGCCGATAAAGTCATCCGCCAGCCGGTCTGCCTGTACATTTTGCACGGAAATGTTTTCGGGGAATGGGACTTGGAACGGATTCGCGGGGTTTTCAAACTGGAAATCCTTGTCTACAAAACGCCAGGACGTGTTGTTGGGCAATTGGTTGTAAATGCCCAGGATCAGTTTGCGGAACTCGACGATGTCGAATGTGGTGATCGAACCGGAACGATTGGCATCCGCAGCGATCATTTTGTATGGCGTATTCAGGGGTTCCAGACCCAGGATGTGTTTGGAAATGAGCACCAGGTCGAAAGTGGTGACGCCGTTCAACGGGTTGTCGTCTTTTGTTGGTGTCAGGGTGTAACCGCCTGTTAATGGTACGGCATCCGGGAACATGAATGCCCCTGTGTTCGTACTCGATTGTGTCATTACGCCCAACTGGCCTGCAGGGCTGACAATCGCCAGTTCAACGGAAGCATCTTCCACACCTTGCTGCGTTTCGGTGGCTAAAACACCCGCTACGGTTGCATTCATTGTGCCGGGTTCGCATGCCACCATATTTGGTGACAGATATACATAAGCGGTACAGAAATCGGCGTTGCCTGCAGCGTCGGTCACCCACACTTGCACAGCTACCGGTTGACCGGTCATGACATCGACACAGGTAACGATTACATTTTGATTGTCCGGTGCGCCACCCGGGTAGGTGTTGCCAGGGTTTTCATCTGCACGGATTATTGCCAGTGACTGCTCCAAGATATTGACGGGCGTACAGTTGTCTTCCCCGTACAGGTAGAAGTCGTTGGCCCAAAGGGTAGCCATGCCGCCTACCATCAGGTTGATATTTACATCGGCACAAGCCACCACCGGTGGTTTGCAGTCGCGGATCTCGAATGTTTTTTCACAGACGGCTTCGTTGCCGCAGCCGTCCTCTGCAATCCATTTGATTTTGTGGCGGCCGTGGGCCAACTCGGGCAGTTTCGAGCCTGCGTTGTTCCGCCAGATCACCCTTGCGCCGTTTGCCGTTTGTTCGATATCAAAACGGTAGGTCTGGCCCGGGTTGGTGTTGTTGTCAAATATGTTCGGGGTGCCTCCTCCGTAGTTCAGGTTTTGGTAATTGTTGTAACGCACCTGGCCCAGCGGGCGGGAGATAATATCGGCGCTGGAAACAACCGTTTCCATTACATTAAGCGCATCGCCATCCAGGTCGAGGACCAACAGGTAGCGGAAACGAAGGCCGCCTGTCGGGTTTAGCGAATCACAAAAATCTTCCGCTGTAACGGAAATATCCCTTTCTTTTTCGCACAGATCATGCGACATCGTGCCATTATCCCACCAGATCGGCCCGTCATTCCAGTAGCGCGCATTGTTTGTGGACAGATCACAAGTGTCGATATCCTGGCATTCCACCGTAGGCGGGGTCAGGTCGAGTACTTTGAGCACCTGTTTGTAGGTCACACAATTATCCGGGAACAACTGCGGGTTGTCGCCGTCCCATACCCTCCAATCCTTCAAGGGCGCCAGACCGGTCAGCGGATTAACCGGGTTGCGCGGTACCGCGTAGCAAGGCAGGTCCGGATCGTAGGTACACCAGTTGATGACCCTCCAGGTACGCTCGATTTTGTAGCAGGCATCCGGCACGACGGTGAATACCACGTCGTTGTAGGAAATGCCGAGCAGCTCGCAACCTTCGTCATTGGTGATGATCGGTGCGCCGAAGTTGGGCTCCATTGCACAATTTACGGAAATATCGGCAGGGAACCTGATGTTGTAGTCTTGCTTGTATTCCACTGTAATCCGCTGGGTGCAGTTGCTGGAAAAACCCGCACAATCCCAGGCTGTGAAGCGGCGGATGATGGTGCCACGGTTGCAGGTCGTGTCGAAATTCGCATTCAGGAAGTTGTTGTAATACACCTTCTGGGTGGCGCCGCAAATATCCGGAATCGCACTGGTGCCGGCAGGAATACCTGTTACCCCTTGTGGATCGGCGCTGGTTGGGGGTGCCTGGTCCAGGCAGCAGTTATCCGCAACAGATGGATAACCGTATGCCCACAGACTTGGATCGAAGTTCTCGCAGGAGACTGTTACGTGTGCGGGCGCCTGGCAACTAGGCTTGATTTTATCCTGCACTTGCACCTGTATCATACACTCGTTGTAAATCGGAGATCCGTCCTGATCCAGTGTAATATTGCCGAAAATATCGGTTTGATACACGCGCAGAACCACCATTTGAGTGGTGCCTGCTTCGCAGCAGTAGAATTTGATCGAATCGTTTTCCAAGGTCGCCCGCTCATATTCGCTTGGGAAATCCGGGGATGCGTCCGTACAATCCGGGTGTCCATTTGCCGGATTCAGGTCATCGATACAATCACTGTAGGTACCGTCCGTTTCAGGCATCCGGCGGATGGTAAACAATACGCCGTTACAGTTATCGTAAGAACCCTGGTTGAAGGCCGAGGCGGGCACTGTCGTCACCCCCGCAAATGTGCAGTCAGAGGTTGGCTCATAACAATCTGTCGGGTCATCGCTGCCGATGGCTACCGTTGTAAATTCCGTACAGGTGGCTACCGGCGGCGTGTAATCCCGAACCGTGAGCCAGAAAGTGCCGGTGCTGGTATTGCCGCACATATCTTCCGCCATGTACATTACCTGGTGGCGACCGATCGGCAGGCATAGCGTAAAACCGAAATTGCCTAAAGTATCACAGTCCCAGAAATTATTGCCGGGGAAACTGCTCAAAAAGAACTGATTCGGATTGTTCAGTGTGTAGGTAGCGATGACCTGATTTACATCATACTGGTCGTAAACCGTTACCATGGCGCTGATGTTCGCAGTCGGAGAACAGAAGTCTTCGATAATGACATCGGGCAGGTTCACCGTGGCACAGCACTGTGATGGATTGGTGGATACGGTCATATCGACCGGTGTGGCGATAACAGGGCCCTGTTCGTCCACAAATTTGATCAGTTGGTTGTGCTCCAGCACGGTGTTCGAGCACCAGTCGACGATCGTCCAGCGGCGCAGGATTTTAAACGTTCCTGCACAAACATCGATGCGGGTGTCGTCATATTGGGCGCCCAGGTTACAAAGTCCTTCAAAACCTGTGGCGCAGTTGATTAAGCCATAAAAACCGTCCTGATCGTTGCCCGCCACAACCGGTTGGCTGTTCAGTGCACAGGGGGTAGTTGCGTTTTGCAGGCCGCATCCGGCACAGTCGATGGTAATATTTTCCGGAAGAATAACATCTTCCAGGGTAGATGGTATCAGGGTCAATGTTTGTGTGCACTGACTGGAATTGCCCCAGGCATCCGTTGCAGTCCAGGTGCGGTAAATGTAAGCATCGCCGCAAGCCCCCCCATCCACAAACACATCTGTTTTGGTCAACGTCGGCGTACTGCAATTATCGGTCGCTACAGGCGTCGGCGCAGCAATACTGCCATTCAGCAAGCCGTCTTTGTCCGCACAGGCAAACGCACAATTGTCCCCTGCGGTAATTCCTCCCGGCGGGCCCGTCACAGACACCGTGTATGGGCCGTATGAGACATTTCCACCAAAAGCAGTCACTACCAGCACATAGGTTCCGGGCGTAAGCGTGCGGGTCAGCAGGAAATCATCTCCCTGCGTTGCCGGTGGGGTGATATTATCGTCGTCATCCGCTTCCAGGAAATTCAGGCACGGGTTATTGGGGTTAAAACTACCGGAATAGAGCACGCCGAAACCATCTCCTCCTTCTGCAAACTGCGCAAAGGTGTAGGACCCCGTTGTTTGTATATCAAAAGTGTAGGTATCGTAAAAAACGGTATTGAAAGAGTTGCTGCAACTTGTACCCGGAACGGGGCGAATAAAAGTGGACTCGCTGCCGTCGATGGAGCCGGCGAACTGGCTTATAGGTGTCGGCGTACAGCCGCAGTTTTCAAAAACAGGCGGCAGTTTGTCTTCTACCGCAATATTTCCCCAGCAGGTATTTCCCGAAATTAGGTGGACCACCTGCACCGCGTAGGTGTGGTGTACGTCGCCGGGACCTAAAATCCCGGGCTGCCAGGGGCCGTTGCCCAAAGGCAAAGTCCGGTCGATTTCCACGATATAATCATCATAGCAGGCATAAGTGCCTTCCAGAATTTGATCGGCATGCAATTCCAAACTACAATTGGCATCCAGCGACACAGTGACCAGGTCGTTGCAGACCAAAATCGACGGCGTGGCTACCACATTGACGGTTTGAGAGACCGTCTGCACACAACCGGGGTCATTTCCGGCGGGTATTCCGCCGTCCACCGTGTACACAATCAAATACTGGCCCAGGCCGGCGCCGGGGTCAAATGTATTGGTCACCG
>JADLCC010000150.1 GCA_020847425.1 Saprospiraceae bacterium | reverse complement strand
GGCTGATTTCCGTGCCGTCGCCCAGGCGCAATATCCACTCGGAGGAGAAGCGCAGGTGGTAGGTGACTTCCTTCAGCGATTTTTCGGCAATAGCGGCCAGGTGTTCGTCGCGGCTGTCCAGCAACGCCTTGTAATGAAAGAAATTCCAGGTATCGAAATAGAACTGCCGGGCCATGGTATAAGCCCAGTCGACATTGGGTTGTTCTACCAGTAATACGTTGCGGTACTGGTGCGCATCGCGGAAATAAGCGATATCGTCTTCCGTTTTCCCCTGGCCTTCGATGTTGCCGGCATGCGTGAGCAATAACCTGGCCTGGCCCAGCAGATCGAGCGCCATATTGGTGAGCGCGATATCCTGTTCGAGCACCGGGCCATGGCCGCACCATTCGCCGAGTCGTTGCGACAGGATCAGGGCATTGTCGCCGAGTTGGAGGAGGTATTCAACGTGGTGATTTTCCATGAAGGTGGTGACTTACATGTGTTTGACCGCATCGGGCAGGTCATAAAAAGTTGGATGGCGGTACACTTTATCGTTGGCGGGATCAAAAAACGCCTCGGCATCTTCGGTAGACGCGTGTACATGCACCGATTCGACAACCCAGATGCTTACCCCTTCATTGCGGCGGGTGTACACATCGCGGGCGTTTTCAATAGCCATTTGGGCGTCGGCGGCGTGCAGGCTGCCCACGTGTTTGTGGCTGAGACCTTGTTTGGAGCGGATAAATACTTCCCAGAGTGGCCAGTCTTCCATATTGTGAGTTGTGAGTTGTGAGTCGTGAGTCGTAAAATGCCAGTTTTGAGCAAATTCGCGGGCAGCAAATGGTGGATTGCAGCGTTAGAGACAAATAATAGGATTGAACAAAATGAGTTAGAACTAATTCTGCTGTAACTCATTGGCAATCTTTGCCTTTTGCCCTTCGGCCAGTGAAAAGGTTTCGTCTGCGAGGCACGAGCAGGAGAAACCTTTTCACTGGCCGAAGGGCAAAAGGCAAAGATTTGTTTTTATCAGCACAAAGGTAAAGCAACTCTGCATTGCAATAATCAAACACTTGCGGAAAGACGTACTTTTGCCGCCACAGAACTTAACTTTATTTTACAAAACATTGATTATGAAATTGAAATACGTTTTTTCCTTGTTGTTAACGATTGTTTCGCTGTCGATGAACGCACAACTGCGTTACGGGTTCAAAACAGGGTTGAATTTTGCGACCATCAAAGGAGACTCCGAACTGGGTGTCGGCGGGGCTTCGCTTGAAAACTGGGAAAATGTAACAGGCTTCCAGATTGGGATTACACTGGGTTATGCTTTCACCGATAATTTTGGCGTTCGCGGCGAAGTCCTTTATTCCAAAAAAGGAGCGAAATACACCTTTGACGGCCCGTCCTATAAATTTTTTCGCAATGCCAATACGGTGAAATTCAGCACTGGCAATGCCAAATACCTGATCAATGTCAACAACTCCTACATCGATATTCCAGTGATGGCGTATGCGCGCTGGAAAGATTTTGAGATCTCCGGCGGGGCGTATGCCGGACTGCTGGTACAGTCGGTCGGAGAAGGCGCGCTGACCTATTCCAACGCCATTTCCGTGGTGCCGCCGAACAACCCAATTTCGGAAGTAAAAGTCAATCTTTCACACAATTACCGCAAAGACGACCCGGGAGAAGGCACCGCAGGAGAAACGGTCAGCGTACAGGTGGATGCTACAAAATTTGATATTCTCAAAACACAAGGCGCTTATTACGACTATACAGAAGACCGCGGCAGCCTGTACAATACGCTCGATTACGGGCTGGTCGGCGGCGTTTCCTATTTCCTGAGCAGCGCGTTGTATTTCAATGTACGGGTGCAGTACGGCCTGGCCGATCTGACCCGGAACGAAGCAGATCTAGCCAAAGGCGCCGTCGCCGACGACCTGTCGCTGATTTACCGCGATGACAAGGATCGCAATTTTGCCATACAGGCTTCCGTTGGTTTTAGTTTTTAACCTCTTGCATGATTTTTCAGGCTGCCTGGCACACTTTTTTTGTGGAAATTTCTGAAACATTTCAGTGTCACCATTTTGCCTGAAAACGCTTTTTTCACCCAACCCTTACCTCTTACAAATGCAACACAAACCACTTCTCCGACCACTGCTGCTGCTGCTTGTTGTGAGCAGTATTTGGTCGGCCTGCAAAAAATCCGATTTTGAGAACATTGAATTGGATGACCACAGCGCTGAATTTGCCTTCCCGCTTTTTTCCACCACTGTAAAACTGGAAGACTTATTGTTCAAAGTGTTGAACGACGACTCGTCGCGCGATACGCTGTTCATCAATCCAGACGGCACCATGACGCTCTATTACACGGGAGACGTTGCGGAAAAACCGGCATCCGATATTTTTAATACTTTCCCCAGCGGACCGGCGCCTATCCCTGATACTTTTTACCGGTACCCGTTTTATTCCAATGAGGGCGTCACGATCCGCAAAGCGCTTTTTAAAGGCGGAACGATCAATCTGGCGATCCTGAACTCCACCGGAGAAACGCTCACCGGCACTTTTACAGTGCCCCAGATGAGCAAAAACGGTGTTACGCTCAGCATCCCGTTGACCGTACCGCCCAACGCCAGTTTCCCATATATTTCTCCTTTGTTCAACCTCGAAGGCTGGAAAGCGGAATCGGACAGCAATGAATTGATTTTTATTTACGACCTGCACAAACCCAATGGCGACCGGGTGAAAATCCCCGAAATTGCGCCCGGCACTCCCGGATTTTTTGTCGTTTTTCAGGGACTTATTTTGTCTTACCTGGAAGGTTACTGGGGCTATTCGTCGTACCCGCTGACCCGCGATACCATCGAAATCGACATCAACCAGACCAATCTCGATGGCGGCGTAACGATCAAAAACCCCAGAGTAACCATGCTGATCTCCAATTCCTGGGGGTTTCCTACACGCGGCTACATCAAGTACCTCAGTTTTATCGGGCAAAACGGGGAAGAAATTCCGCTGGAAACCACTGCCTTCAACGACGACAGCCTGGATTTCAATTATCCGCGCCATCCGGATGAAATCGGTCAGACCAAGTATACGGAAGTACGGCTGGACGAAAGCAACTCCAATATCGGCGCCATTTTTAATGCGCAACCGACCCGTTTGATCTATGAAGTGGAAGGTATCAGCAATGCCCAGCGCGACAGCAACCTGATCGGCTTTCTGACCGACAGCAGCCTCATCCGGCTGGGTATGCGGGTGGAATTGTTGCTGGAAGGCACTGCCAAAAACTTCGGCGCAGAACAGGAAATGGACCTGAATTTCGGCGATTATTCGGACCTGGATACGGCTAAAATCGAGTCCGTGGAATTCAAACTGGTCACCGAAAACGGCACGCCCATTTCTGCCGATATGCAGATTTTGTTCCTCGACGAGGCCGGCCTGGTACTCGATTCGCTGTTCTACGATGGCTCCAGAATGATCATGGAATCGGCGCCCATCACCAACGGCGTTGCCAGCGGTATCACACGCGCCGAGAATTTTATTCCGATGTCGGCCACGCGTTTCGACCGGATCCGCCAGACGAAAAAAGCCATTCTAAAAACCTCCTTCACAACGGCGCAGGGCGGCACGGTGCCTGTAAAACTGCTGGCTAATAATGCAGCTGTGGTGAAAATGGGGATCAGGGTAAAAACCAAGTACTGAGTAGTTATCTGTTATTAGTTATTGATGCGAATTTTGGGTTAAAACAAATCAAAAACGCCATGAATTACTTGAACTTGTCCCAACCTGGGTGTCATCCTGAGCGTAGCGAAGGGTCTGCCCGAGGGTGAAAAGCAATATTTGCACTTTTTCTTGGCCAGATCCTTCGATACGCTCAGGATGACACCCAGGTTGGGACAAGTTCAAGTAATTCATGGTGATTTTGATTTGTTGTAACCCAAGATTCGCATTATCTCTAACTTCCCGAAAGTTTAAAACTTTCGGGAAGTTTTACGCCAAAAAGGTTAAGATTAATTTGGCGCTTCATTCTACCTCGACCCTTTTGACTCTATCCCATCTTAAAAAAATAAAACAATGAAAATCAAATATATAGGCACCTTAATATTTCTGGTGTTTACTTGTCAGGCATATGCCCAGCAGGAAATGATGTTGCATTCTCTGTCCAACCTATGGCACAGCAACACCTCCGTCAACCCGGCTTTTTTTCCGGAAAACAAACGCATCGTCATCGGACTTCCGGCCTACAGCATCGATGCGGCGCATTCCGGGGATTTGACCTACAACGATCTTTTCAGAAAGGACGGCGACCGAACGGTTGTAGATCTTGACAATGCAATCAGTAAACTGGACCCTGAAAACGACCTGCGTTTCGACCAGCGGCTGGAAACCGTTTCTTTCGGCTATCGCAGCAAAAACGGCAAATGGGGCATTCAGGCCGGGCACGCCATCGCGTTTTCCGGCACCCTGACCTACCCCAAATCGCTGCCTGAATTGGTCTGGAATGGCAACGCTGCTTATATCGGCGAAACAGTACAGTTCGGCCTGCAGGCTGATATTTCCGACTGGCACGAATGGAGTGTCGGGGTTATGCGCAAGGTCGGCCCGCTCAACCTGGGCGTCCGCGCCAAATACCTCAGCGGCATCAGCGCCCTGCGCACCGACGACGACCGACACAGCATGTCCCTGTACACCGACCCGGATATTTATCAATTGACGCTGAAAACCGATTATGCGTTTTATTCCTCCTCGATCATTTCAGCAATAGATACTTCGGACCTCGGTTTTGATATTACGCTGGATGCTTTCAGCAATACAATCCGCTCCAAAAACCAGGGCGTGGCGTTCGACCTCGGCGCCACCTTCGAACTGACCAAACGCCTGACACTCGATGCCAGCGTGGTCAACCTGGGCGGACTGATCAAGTGGAAAAACGACCCGCGTTATTTCCAGAGCAAAGCGGAATACACGTATGAAGGCACCAGCATTCCTGGTATCGACATCATCAACGGCTCTGACAGCATCAGTTTCGATACCAAACTCGATACACTGAACGATATTTTCCGTTTCACACAGTCGGCAACGGACGCCATGGAAACCCGCACGCCCATGCGTATTTACCTCGGCGGCACGTTCCAACTGACCAAGCACTGGGCAGTAGGGATGACCGTTTTTCACCAGAAACAGGGCGACAACAACAATACAGCCGTTGGGGCCAGTGTACGCTGGCTGCCGCTGAAATGGTTGTCGCTGGGCGGCATGTACAGCGTGAACAAACGATCGGCAGCCAATCTGGGCTTCCACCTGGCAGTAACACCCGGGCCGATCCAGGCGTATTTTGTATCTGATAACCTGCTGAACGCTTTTTCACTCAAGAGTTCGCCGGCTGCTAATTTGCGGGCGGGACTGGCGCTGGCTTTCTGAATTTAACCATGGCGCTGCTGGTACAATTCAAGGCATTTGTTCATTCGAACCAACTGATTCCGGGCCCGACCACGACCACCTTGCTGGCCGTGAGTGGAGGCCTGGATTCTGTCGTAATGGCGCATTTGTTTCAGCAGGCAGGTTGGCCTTTTGTCATCGCACATTGCAATTTCCAGTTGCGTGGCGCGGATTCGGACGAAGATGCCGCATTTGTGCAGCACCTGGCGGAAACACTGGCCGTCCCTTTTTTTGTAAAACGTTTTGAAACAAGCAGTTATGCAGCACAAAACGGACTTTCCACCCAAGTGGCGGCGCGCGATTTGCGGTATGAGTGGTTTGCTGAAATTTGCGAAAAAGAAGGTTTTAAACAAGTCGCAACCGCCCATCACCTGAATGATTCGGTGGAAACGCTGGTGCTGCATTTTGTGCGCAGTACGGGCATAAAAGGGATGCGCGGCATTCCGGCGCAAAATGTGCAGGTGATCCGTCCTTTGCTGTTTGCCACTCGCGAGGAAATAAACGATTTTGCAATGGCGCATAACATTGCCTGGCGCGAAGACAGCAGCAATGCATCGGACGATTATACGCGCAATTTTATCCGGCACCGGATCATGCCGCTGATGCAGGAAATCAACCCCGACTTTTTGCATTCGGCCCAAAAAATGATGGCGCGGATGGGCGAACTGGATGATATTAACACGTATTTTATCGACAACTGGCTTCGGGAAAATAGTCGCCGGGAGCCGGACGGAACGCTGCGCCTGGCCTTATCCGATCTGGAAGGTCTACCGCACACCGGCCATTTTTTGTTTCTTTTTTTGGGGAAAATGGGTTTTTCGGCGGAACAATGCCGGCAACTGGGCGAGGGTTTGCAACAGCAGCCGGGACGGGAAATCACTTCGGATCATTACCGCGCTTTGGTGGATCGCAAAGATTTGATCATCAGCCCTTTAGTGCCCAAACAACCCGAGGTATCGGTTCAGGAAGATGATCTGATGGTCACTTTGCCCGATGGCGCCCGGCTCATGCTGATGCCTGCAGCGCCTGCCCCACCGTATCCGGACGGCCGCGAGGCGATTATGGCAGATGCCGATAAACTGGTATTCCCGTTGCTGCTGCGCGGCTGGCAGGCGGGTGATGTTTTTCAGCCCTTCGGCATGGGCGGACAAAGCCAGAAATTGCAGGATTATTTTACCAACCTGAAACTGTCGCGCCTGGAAAAAGACCGGCAATGGTTGCTGCTGAATGGCGACGGAGCGGTGATCTGGGTCGTCGGCCACCGGCTCGACGAGCGTTTTAAAATCCGGAGCGATGATGCTAACGGATTGAAAATAAGTTATTTACATTGAAAACAGTAGTTGCGTTCCCGCTCAGGCTGGGTATTTTTTGGTTGTTGTTTTTTGCCCTCTTTCGCTTGTGGTTTGTGCTGTGGTTCCGGCACGACTGGTCGCCGCAGGAGCCGGTATCGGCATGGTATGCATTCTGGTACGCTTTGCCGCTCGACCTGAGCATGCTGGGTTACCTGCTGCTGTTGCCGGTATTGTTCTGGTTTATTGGTTTGCTGATCGGAAAAATAGCCTATCCGTTTTCCAACAGCCTGATCTCGGGGTTTAATTTCCTGATAATCACGGCTTTCGTCTTCATTTTCGGGGCCAATATTTTCATTTATGAAGAATGGCATACGCCGCTGAACCACCGTGCGGTGGATTACCTGTCCACACCACGTGCGCTGCTCGATTCCATGTCCTTCGGTTTTAAACTGGTGGCAGTCGGGTTATTTGTGGGCGGCGTCTGGCTGGTCTGGAAATCATATAAGTGGTTAGTAGGCAAAGAGTTATACCCGGAAACCATTTCCCGCTGGTTTTTTCTGGCACTTCCTGTCTGGGTCGGATTGCTGGCGCTGGCTATCCGCGGCGGGCTGGGTGTGATGCCCATCAACGAAAGCGCAGTGTACTATTCGGTGCATGCGTTCAACAACCACGCGGCCACCAACACGGCCTGGTACCTGGCGCACAGCCAACTGGAAACGCGCTCCACGGAGAACCATTACCGTTTTATGCCGGATAACGAGGCTGCCGGTCAAGTTGATTTCCTGATGAGAAATGGCCATCCGGATATTGCATATAGTATGAACCTGCTGGAACCGCGACCCGACAGCACCCGCCTGAACGTCGTTTTTATCATTATGGAAAGTATGACGGCGCAGGTAGTGGAAGAACTCGGCGGCGAGAAAGGCGTGTGCCCCAACCTGAGCCGCCTCATCCGGGAAGGTATTCTGTTTGAAAATATTTACGGCAGCGGATACCGCACCGATCAGGGCATCGTGTCGGTGTTGGGCGGCTACCCGGCGCAACCGGATCAATCCATTGTGCTGCTGTCCGACAAGGCTGAGAAAATCCGTTCGCTTCCCCGCATCTTGTACGAACAAGGTTATTCGACCGCTTTTTTTTACGGCGGTGAACTGACGTTTGCCAACATCGGTGTGTGGCTGCGCAACCAGAAAATGGAAGTGATTCGCTCCGAACCCGATTTCCCCTCCGCCGATAAAACCCAGCGCTGGGGCGTGGACGATTACAAACTTCTGCAACACAGTATCCAGGAAATCAATCAGTTGCGCCCGCCATTTCTGGCAACGGCCATGACGCTAAGCCTGCATCCGCCGTTTGATGTGCCCTACCAAAGCAAGTGGCAGAACGGCGGTACCGAAGGCCATATGTTCCTGCACAGCGCCGCTTTTGCCGATTATGCCATCGGTGAATTTTTCAAAACTGCCGAACAACAGGCCTGGTACAACAACACACTGTTTGTCCTTGTAGCCGACCACGGCGCCTCTCATCCCAGCGGAGCGGGCATGGACGATCCGCGGTCGAGGCACATCCCGCTGATTCTGTTTGGCAAGCCCATCAATAAAGAGTGGGCAGGAAAAAAAGTGGATGTTTTCGGCAATCACCACGATATTCCGGCGACGGTGCTGCACACAATCAGCGGAAAATCCGTTACTGATTTCCTATGGAGCCGCGATTTATGGGACCTGAACGGTGTTACAAATGCCTACCCGAATGAAGCCAATCGCAAACTGGATTTCGCCTACTACACCAACGAAAACGGTCTCGGCTGGGCCACCCGCCAGGGCGCAGGTTTTTATTATTTCGACAACAAACAATGGCACTGGTGGCGCGGTCAACTGGATTCAACAGCGCAAAACCAGGCGAAGGCGTATTTGCAGACGTTGTACGAGGACTTTTTACAGAAGTGAGTAGGTGAGTCGTGAGTTGTGAATCGTGAGTGGTGCTTTGCCCAAACCTACAAAATAAACACTG
>JADLCC010000149.1 GCA_020847425.1 Saprospiraceae bacterium | reverse complement strand
GCCTGGGGGGCATGTGGTCGCAGGTTCAAATCCTGTCGTCCCGACAGTTGATTATCAGCGAGTTATGCAGGTTTGCATGACTCGCTTTTTTTATTCGGTGCAGATAGAGTGCGGAAATTTCATAAGCCCAGGCGCAACGCCGCAGCAATGTCTCCGACCTGCGCTTGGGGTTAGAAGGGAAGGGGTGAGAGACCTAACGAGGCAAAAAGCATCTACAGCAGGTATAAATACCCTGTGTATAAAGATGATTTTATGAAGATGGATAAAGGCTAAAACATAAAAATGTCTTATCCGGAAAAACCTTGACAGTTTTTGAGTACAAAAAATCAAAAACATGGAAGAGGTAAAAACGATCAACATTTGGACACGTCGGTGGTTAGTAAGAGAGATAGAGTCAGGTCGACTTACAGTTAAAGAAGTTCTTGAGCGTATAGAACTTCACAGTAAAAACCCGGAGTCGCTACTGTGGTTATGGCGGAGGAAATACAGATCAGAAACAGGATTAACTTTGCCTTCAATGACAGAGAAAGAGCAACAAGAACTGGCAGCAGTCAACATGCGCCTCGAGGCATTAGAAAAGGCACTGGATCTGGCGAAGATGAAGAACATCGCGCTGGAAACAATGATTGACATAGCGGAAGATAAGTTCAAAATCAGCATTCGAAAAAAGTCTGGGCCCAAACAGTGAAGCAATTGCTGGAATGGTATCCACGCTACAACGTAGGTTACCATTGTTCACTGTTTGGGCACAGCCGTCAGGCCTGGTATGAGCAAGTCAAACGGAAGGAGGAGCAGCATATGTGCGACGCACTGGTGCTGAAAATGGTCAAGGAAATTCGGCAAGATCTTCCACGCGCAGGGGTTACGAAACTGCATATTTTGTTACGGGAGCCATTGAAGGCGCATGATGTACAGATCGGTCGTGATGCTCTTTACCACTTGCTGGGAGCACATGGCTACTTGCTTCGTTACCGTAGGAAACGGCCGTGCACAACGGATAGTAGGCATGCTTATCGCAAATATCCCAACCTGATCAGGCAATTACCCCTACTCACTACTGCGGGTCAATTGTGGGTAAGCGATATTACATACTTGCGCCTAAATGATCGATTTTGTTACCTGAGCATCGTCACAGATGCCTATTCGCACAAAATCATTGGGTATTGCCTGTATCCCACGCTGCATAGTCAGGGTCCGATAAATGCCTTGCAAATGGCTGCCCGCTCCAAACGAGGCAGCGCCCTGATTCATCATTCAGACCGGGGTATTCAATATTGCTGTGCGGAGTATGTTCAAGTACTAGAAGGTTACAACATTCGCATCTCCATGACGGAAAATGGTGACCCTTACGAAAACGCCATTGCTGAACGTGTTAACGGGATATTGAAAGGCGAATTCCTGCTGGATGCCACCTTCTCTTCCCTGGCTGAAGGCCGGCAAGCAGTAGACAGCGCCGTGAGCCGATACAACCACATCCGTCCACATGCCAGTTGCGACAACCTCACGCCGGTAGAGGCGCACGATCAAAACGGAGTGCTTCGTAAGCATTGGAAAGGAAAATCATATCCGCAGAAAAATATCAGCAGCGCACCTGAAAGCATCCCTCCGGCGATAGAACATACGGTCTAAACAGCAATAATCTAACCATGTCAGGCCCATGTAGGATAACATTCTCTGTGTCTGCTTCACAACGGAATAAAGAGCAAAAGTGTCTGGTCTTACAAGCCTTATGAACAACAACTGTCAAGCATTTAAAGGAATAAAAATCTACCATCCTAACTCATTTGGCGATACGAAAATCGTCCGATAGATTTGCCCCGTAATACCGCATTTTAACGTCTATCAATATTCGTAATTAACTCAAAAACTGTCAAGGTTTTTCCGGATAAGACAGTATCAATCCCTGGCTTACGGATAAATCAAAACCAAAAAGAAGTATCGATCCCTGGCTTACGGATAAATCAAAACCAAAGTAAAACCACCTTGCCTGGCATACATATAAAAAGAATCCAAGCGTGAAGTCACCCCCTCTCCCTTGGAGAGGGGGCCGGGGGGTGAGGACCCAACCACGATAAAGATCCACCGCAACCAAGTTTTCCTATTCAAACAACACCCCTGGGTGACCTATTTTCAATCACATAATTTGCTTCAACCTTTTTTCAGCGCGCTCGGCGACATGCCAAACTCCTCCGAGAATACCCGGGCGAAAAACCGGGGGTCGTTAAAACCCACTGCATAGGCTACTTCCGAAACGTTCATTTGAGTGTCCAGGAGCAATTCTTTTGATCGATACAGGCGAATCTTTCGCACGTACAGTGTAGTGGAAAGCCCCGTGAGTGCGCTCAGTTTATTGTGCAGGTTGGTACGCCCCATGCCGATTTTCCGGCACAGGGTATCCACGTCGAGGCTTGAGTCGGAGATGTGGGCATCGACGATAGCGCGCAATTTTAGTAAAAATTCGTTTTCCGGATCTGCGTCGACGCCCGTTTGGTTTGCCCGATTACCTGCCGAAAGGGACGTGCCCGACAAGTTATCCGACATATACTGAGCTTGCAGTTTTTGCCGTAGTTCGATGAGGTTTTTCAGCGTGGCAAGCAGTTCTTCCCGGTGGAAGGGCTTGGCCAGGTAAGCATCCGCCCCCCGGCGCAGCCCGGCGATCCGGCTTTCCACATCTGCTTTTGCCGTCAGCAGCACGATGGGAATATGGCTGGTACGTTCGTCGTTTTTCAGGGTTTCACACACTTCGAAACCGTCTTTTTCAGGCATCATGACATCAGAAACAATCAGATCGGGGACTGTCTCCAGGGCTTTTTCGATGCCTGCGCGCCCGTTGTAAGCGTACTCGAGATGGTAATCTTCGCCCAGGCAGGTGTGGAGGTATGCTACCACGTCCGGATTGTCTTCGATGAGCAGAATGGACAAGTGCGCTGCTGAGCCGTTATCGCTTGCGAAGGCTGCCGCTTCACCTTTTAGCGCATCGTATGAATACGGAAGGTCGATCTTTTCATTGCCTGTCGCTTGCGTGTCGCTGTTGTTGAGTATAGGCAGGCGCACCGTAAAAACACTGCCTTTACCTACTTCGCTTTGCACCGAAATGTCTCCTTTCATGGACTTCACAAGTTCCCGGGTAAGGCTCAGACCAATACCGGTGCCGCCCGTTTTCGCTTTTTCAAGGTTGCTTGCCTGGTAAAAGCGATCAAAAACCTTTGCCAGATCGTCCGGCAGAATGCCCACACCGGTGTCGGTGACCTTGCATATCAGGTGGGGTGATTTATGGGCGGCCTTCCAATCCAGCGCTGTGAGATCCGGCTTTTCTACCATGATTTCCAGGATCACCCTGCCGCCGCCCGGCGTAAATTTGATGGCATTGGAAAGCAGATTATACATGATCTGCAACAGTCGCTCCGGGTCGTAATCCATGATGATCTCGCTTTCGCTGCTTTCTACCTGCAGCAGCACGTTCTGGGTTTGGGCCATCGACTGCAGGCTTTCGGCGATGTAGCGCAGATAAGGCAATACGTTGCCCTGCACATAGTTGATTTTCAGCGTATCGGACTCCAGTTTTGCCAGATCGAGGATCTGATTGATCAGGCGAAGCAGGTTGTGTCCGTTGCGTCGGATCAGTCCTACAGTGCTTTTCAGGTCGGGAGTTACCTTCGATTCGACGTATTCGGACAAGCCCAGTATGACCGTCAGCGGGGTGCGGAATTCGTGTGTAATATTGGTAAAAAACCGGTTTTTAAATCCGTCCAGTTCCTGCAGGCGCAGGTTTTCGGCGTGTTCCATTTTTTTGCTCAACTGGTTGCGGTACAGCGACAAAACCGCCCAGCCTGTCAACAACGCGTACAGCAGCCAGGCCCACCAGCGGCTGTACCAGGGGCGCAGCACGATGATGCGCAGCGATATTTCATTGCCACTCCAGTTGCCGAACGGATCAGCCGCTTTTGCCCGGAAGGTGTACGTGCCGGGCGGAATATGGCGGTACATGGCCACATGCTGATTTCCGGCATAGTACCAGTCTTCATCGAACCCATCCATACGCCACACGTACTGGTTTTCAGCCGGGTCGAGGTAACTGCTGAGCGCCAGATACAGGTTGAGTGATGTGACCGAAGCAGGCAATACGATGGATGTTTCGGATTTGGAAGGGATGAAAAAAAACAGACTATCTGCCTCTGTATCGAACAGGCTGTATCTGGAAAGCAAGGTGCGCGATTTCGCCGTTGTTTTCCCCTCCAGGTCGGAGGGGTAAAAGGCATTGATGCCGTTGAGTCCGCCCATTAGAATCCTTCCATCATCCATTTTCAGGGTGGAAAGCGTATTGAACTCGTTGTGCGACAGCCCGTCCTCCACATAGAAATTTTTCACCTCATTCGTTTCCACATGGAACCGGCATAGTCCTTCGCCGGTACCCAGCCAGAGGTAGTTTCCGTCGGCGACCATGGAGTACACGTAGTTGCCGGGCAATCCTTTGGAACGGTCGAAGTTGACATGGGAAAATGTTTGAGGGTTTACTTTTTCCAGCCCCCGTGCCGTGCCGATCCACAACCAGCCCCCGTGCGCTACGATACAGCGTTGTTCGCGGGCGTCATCGTACAGACGAATGTACCGGGTATCGAACGTCTGCGTATTAATTTTCATCAGCCCGGTGTCTGTGATGCCCCAGAGGGTATTTTCTTCCGGTATGTGAATCGGAGGGCTTAGCAAGTCCAGGTTCCAGTTCGGCGCCGGCTGCCATTTCCCCGTTTGCTTGTCCAGAAAAAAATTCCCTTTCCCGATACATCCCAGCAATATTTGCGCTCCGAAGTCGGCATAAAAAATGTAAACACCGGGTCCCGGGTAGAAATATCGGCGAAATTGTTCCGTGGCAGGATCGTAGCGAAACAGGTGCTTTAAACTACTGATCCAGATAAAACCTTCCCGGTCGGCGCCCATCGAATAAATGTAACGCTGATCGGTGTGGATAGATTGAACATAATCAGCATTTTCCAAATCCGGCAGTTTCCCTGC
>JADLCC010000148.1 GCA_020847425.1 Saprospiraceae bacterium | reverse complement strand
TCCAGTTCGGTCGGCACGCCTGCTGTTACCACCAGGTTATCGTCCGCAGCAAGGAGCGTGTTGCCCGCGCCGCAATCGGCCGCCTGGCCGGGATTGGCAAAAACGGGAGTGCCGCCTATAGTAATCGTAGTCGCGGTATTGGCTGCCTGCCAGGCGCCGCCCACACTGTTATCCGTATTCGGATCGCAGAGCACCATAGATGCTCCGAAACCATTGGCATCTACGGGCCAGGGTGCTGCAGGCAGATAATCCACATAATCCTTCACATTGCCTGCTGCATCGCGCAACTCAATGTCTTCGCCTGAGTTGGTCAGTGCGCTGGGCAAAACCATGGCCAGCGGCGCAAAACCGAACTGCGCCTGGAAATAAGGCGCATTCTGAGCAATAACAAGGTAACCTCCGGGGCCGATAAATGTGCCTTCGGCAAAGGTGAAATTGAAGCCCTGGGTGAAATTCCAGCCGGATAAATTCACGGGCATGCCCGAGTTGTTGAAAATTTCCACGTATTCGAGACTGTCGACACCCGATGGTGGCGGGTTGTACATAATCTCGGTAATAACAATTTGTGCACGCAGCGAAACCAGTGTAAAGCAGCATACTACGAGCGAAAGCACAGTTTTTTTCATGTGTATAGTATTTGTTTGTGGGAAAGTGATGGTGCAAAAGTAGGGAAAAGCAGCAAAGCGGGTAGCACTTCGTATATCGGATGATGCAATCTTTTTTACCGGATATGCTTTGTGAATGTTTGTATCATCGTACCCTGCACGGAATTTAATTCTAAAAACATATAAAATTATTTTAAAATTAAAAATAATGTGCTGAATATGTCGGTCGAAAAACCCTGAAACTTAATGGGTATTTAACAATCGTAGCGTACTTTCGCGGCGAAATTTATTCCTCTATTTCACTAAATCCGTTATTGTATGAATCATTTTACATTCAAAAAGTGGGCACTTCCGATGATTGTGCTCCTGCTTTGTGGCCTTAGCAGTTTTGCACAGGTTACCACCTCCTCCATTTACGGGCAAGTGTCCGATAAAAATGGTGAAGGTTTGATTGGCGCCACAGTAGTGGCCACCCACGTTCCGTCCGGCACGCGCTACGGCTCTGCTACCAACGCTCAAGGACGTTTTACATTACCGGCAGTACGTGTCGGCGGTCCATTTTCCGTTTCTGTAACTTATACAGGATTTGAGCCTCAAACGCGTGAAAACCTATACACCAGCCTCGGTAGCGGTACCAGCGCCGATTTTACCATGGTGGAATCAGGCACCTTACTGGAAGAAGCATTGATCACTGCTACCCGCGGCGATATTTTCAGTAAAGACCGCACCGGCGCCGCTACATCTTTCGGCGCACAAATGATCGGCTCCGTGCCTACGATCGGTCGTACGGTGAATGACATCACGAAATACAATGCGTACAGCAATGGTCGCTCTTTCGCAGGTCAGGACAGCCGTTTCAACAACTTTACCATCGACGGTTCTGTATTCAACAACGGTTTCGGTCTCGGCTCCTCTGCTCAGGCAGGCGGCCGTACCAGCACCACGGCTATTTCGCTGGACGCGCTGGAAGAAATTCAGTTGAACATCGCTCCATTCGACGTGCGCCAGTCGGGTTTTGCCGGCGCCGGTATCAACGCTGTAACCCGCTCGGGTAACAACGAATTTTCCGGTTCTGCTTACACCCTGATCCGTAACAACAGTTTTGTAGGTAAAAAAGCCGATGGACTTGATTTGCCACCGGTCAACATCGATGAAAAAACATTCGGCTTCCGCGTCGGTGGCCCGATCATCAAAAACAAACTGTTTTTCTTTGCAAATGGCGAACGATTTGTCAGTACAACGCCCGCTCTATCCTGGGTTACAGATAAAGATGGCGCTACCGGTAACGTTTCGCGTGTAACCGAAGCCGACCTGCTGGACCTGAAATCGTTCATGCAAACCAACTTCCAACGCGACCTCGGTGCCATCGATAACTTCAACAATGAAGTAACAAGTACGAAAGGTATTCTTCGCCTGGACTACAACATCAATGAAAAACACAAAGCATCGCTGCGCTACTCGCACCACAACTCGACTTCGGACGTGCCGATCAGCAACAGTAACAGTAGTAACACAGCCGGTAACGGTAACCGTACCAACTCTGCGTTGGCTATTTCTCCGGAAAATACCGGTTATATCATTGAAGACAATACCCGTTCCATCGCTTTTGAGTTGAACTCTACGATCGGTTCGAAATTCGCCAACACTTTCATTGCTACTTACAACAAGCAACTGGAAGACCGCCAGTACAAAGCGGATTTGGATGTATTCCCGACTATCGACATCCTGAAAGACGGTTCGACGTATACTTCCATCGGTTTCGACCCGTTCACACCGAACAACAAGTTGAACTACAGCACGCTGAATATTACCAACAACTTCAACGTGTACCTCGACAAGCACAACCTGACGTTTGGCGCTTCTTACGAATACTTTACATCGAACAACGTATTCTTCCCTTCTTCCAGAGGTGTTTACGTGTACAATTCGATCGAAGATTTCAAAACGGCTGCTTTGCAGTACCTGAGCAACCCGACCAATCCTGTTTCTCCGGTAAACGTAGTGCGTTACAACCTGCGTTACTCCCTGCTTCCGGGCGGTATCGAGCCATTGCAGGTGCTGCACTCTTCCACGTACAGCGCTTATGTACAGGATCAGTTCCAGATCAACAATCGTTTGCGCCTGACCGCCGGTCTGCGTGGAGATATCTTTGAATACGACAAC
Source organism: Saprospiraceae bacterium (assembly GCA_020847425.1). GTDB lineage: Bacteria > Bacteroidota > Bacteroidia > Chitinophagales > Saprospiraceae > M3007. Next base: position 1,984 of record JADLCC010000148.1, on the reverse strand, counting down.
TCGACGGCTGAAGACTTTTTCAACCCGATTGTTGCCACAATGACGTTCAAAGATGAAAACAACAACGACCTGAAGATCAATACCAGCACTTTCCCAAAACCACGCTTGCTGGTTTCTCCACGCCTCGGCTTTAACTGGGACGTGAAAGGCAACCAAAAAACGCAGGTACGCGGTGGTACTGGTTTGTTTGTATCCCGTATTCCACAGGTACTGGTGTCCAACCAGTTGGGTAACAATGGCGTGAACACCGCGCTGATAACAGCCAACAACACAACGGCTTATCCTTTTGACGTGGATCCAAGCCGTTTTTCACCAGCGAGCACAGACATCAACACATTGCCGCCGTACACTATCAATGCTTCTACGGAAGATTTGAAATACCCAGTTTTGTGGAAAAACAACCTCGCAATCGACCAAAATATCGGCTGGGGTGTTGTCGCTACCGTTGAAGGTATTTTCAACCGCAACGTACAAGGTCTGCGCTATATCGACGCTAACCTGAATGGCCCAGATCGCAATTTTAACGGCCCAGATACCCGCGACCGTTTCCCTGCATCCGGCGTAACCAGCACCGGTAGCGGTTCCGCTAACACCGTGAACGTTGCACGTTTCATCAATCCACGGATCTCGAATGCGTTTATCCTGACCAATACGGATAAAGGTTACTCGTACTCCTTTACCGCAAAACTGGAAAAACGCGCATCACACGGTTTCGGCGGTATGCTCGCATACACCTACGGCACCGCATACGACGTACAGGCAGTAGGCAGTACCGTACAAGCCAATATCCCGACAACAGTTGGTCAGAACTTCCTGACATCCGAACTGTCTGATAACGACCTGCGCCACCGCGCAGTAGGTTACCTGAACTACCGCCTCAATTACGGTGGTAAAATAGGTGGCGCTACGGAAATCACCCTGGGTTGCGTATCCAACAGTGGTTTCGGCGTTTCCTACACCTACGGCAATGACCTGAACGGCGACGGCCAGACCAACGACCTGTTGTTCATCCCGAACAATGGCGCCGACCTAAATTTTGCGCCAATCACAGGTAGCGCTCCTTTCACTGTCGATCAGCAGAAAGTGGCCTTCGAACAGTTTATCAGCAACAGCGAATACCTCAACAGCCGCCGTGGCCAGTATGTAGAGCGCAATGGCGGCCGTTTCCCTTGGCTGACCCGCTTCGATCTGACCGTGATGCAGGAAGTGTACATCAAAGCAGGCAAAAAAGGACAAAAGAATACCCTGCAAATCCGCGCGGATATCCTCAACTTCGGCAACCTGCTGAACAACGCATGGGGCGTAGGTTCTCAAAGTACTTCTTTCAACCCGCTCACTGTAGCCAGCATCGGCGCCGATGGCGTACCGGTTTACCGCATGGGTACACAGACTATCGACGGTACACGCGTGTTGTTGCAAGATACTTTTGTAAAAAGCATCAACATCGACAACGTATGGCAGGCACAACTTGGTCTGCGTTACATCTTTAACTAGGGAATGCGAATGCCGCTGTTCAGGCGGATTTACGCAGATTGAATTCAGGTCGTTTTCTGCACTTTCGTGCAGAAAACGACCTTTTTTATTTATGATTTCTCAGCCCGGCATTCCGGTTTATGGTGCACCGGAAAATTGCAGGAATTGGCAATAAAACACAGTTTATTGGCCTGATGGTGCAATGCATTGGCCTTTTCGATCATCGCCGCATCGCTGATGGTAACGACCGGATGCAGCGTCACTTCCGTAAAGTGCCCGCCGCCATCTTCCGTTTCCAGCATAGTTCCCGTCGCCTGGTCGGTATAATCCGTGACGACAATGCCATGGTCGGAGCAGAGGTGCAAAAACCACAACATATGGCAGGCGGATAAAGAAGCCAGCAGCAACTCTTCCGGATTATGTCGGGTAGGATCGCCGCGGAAATTGGGATCGGAAGAACCCAGGATATCGGCTTTTTGCGGTATGGAAATGGTGTGGTTCCGGCTGTATT
>JADLCC010000147.1 GCA_020847425.1 Saprospiraceae bacterium | reverse complement strand
CTGCCGGAACCTATACCCTTACCGTCACCAACACCGCCAACGGCTGCTCCGCTTCGGTAGAGATCACGGTCATACAAAACACCGAGCTGCCTGCCGTATCGGCCGGCCCTGCCTTGAACCTGACGTGTATGGCGCCAACAGTAACCCTGCAAGGCGCCAGCGGTACCCCAGGTGTGCAGTTCATCTGGTCTACCCCCGATGGGAATATTGTTTCCGGGGCCTTTCTTCCCAATCCGGAAGTAGATCAGCCGGGGGTTTATATACTAACCGTCACGATACTGGCAACCGGTTGTTCGGCAAGTGCTACGACCACGGTAAATACGATACCCCTGGATTTCCCATCAGCGCAGGTCATTCCAGCAGACTGCCTTACGCCCACCGGGGGTATTGTGTTTTCGGGAGGCGGGGCAGCCCAGGGGCCGTTCTTGTATTCGATTGACGGCGGAATGCAGTTTACGAGCGACAGTGTTTTTGAAAACCTTGCGGCAGGCACGTATTCGACGGTGGTACAAGACGCCAGTGGATGCGAGCGAATGGAGCAGATTACATTATCCGGTAGCCCGGCACTGGTTCTGCTGTTGGAACCAGCGCTAAGCTTGGCAGCCGGTGAAGTTTTTCAGTTAAATCCGGTACTGAATATTCCGGACTCGGAGCTGCTGTCTGTCCTCTGGTCGCCGGGTGATTGGCTGTCCTGCACGGATTGCCTTCGCCCGCTGGCAACGCCGCAAGCCGATATCGTGTATCAGGTTGTTGTTACCAGTACAGCAGGTTGTACGGCAAGCGCCAGTATCTCCATCAAAGTGAAGGCGTCCGAAGGCGATGTTTATTTGCCCAATGCTTTTTCGCCCAACGACGACGGGCAAAATGACTTCCTGAAAGCCTATTTGGGCATATCGGTTCTTCAATTTGAACTTCGTATTTTTGATCGCTGGGGTGGGCTGCTTTTTGAAACAACCGATCCGGCCCGGGGCTGGGACGGTGTTGCGAAAGGGAAACCAGCACAACCGGGTGTGTATGTGTATTATGTAAAAATTATATTGAACAACAAAAAAGGCGAACCGGAAGAACGAATTGTATCGGGCGACGTGGTCTTGATTCGGTAAAACATCCGCCTGTTTTGTACTATCCCACAGCAACCTTATGAAAACATTTCCTTCTGTTGAGGATGTTAACCGGATTGCCGCAATCAGCGATCCGGCACAGCGCAACTATCAAATTACGCAGTGCTACTGGGAATTATCGGCAGCCCTGACGCAGCGGCTTGGTCCGGTAGCCAACTGGTGTAGTTTTGCCACCTGGGCATCCAAACAGGCGGGCCAAAGCATCCGCCAGGAAGACCTACAAACGGCCCTGGAACAATTCCTGGCGATGGACCTGGATCTCCACGAGCTCGCGGATGAGCTGGCGGGGCTTGCCGCGCGCCGGGGGAGCCGGTACCCGAGCAGCGATATTCGGCGCCTGATTTGGGAGGCCCTGGACCCCAAAGCCGCCATGCAGCGCGCCGGAGAAGCGGTTGGCCGCGGCAATCAGAAGGTATTTGCGGAAATTGGGTTGGAATTTGCCCGTTTTATGGCGGAGCTCCTGGAAGACCCGGTTTCTTCGGCAGCCCGAATCGAGGCATTTGGCCAGGCCTTGCGGCCGGGGAACCCGCCCGATGGCCAGCAATACCTCCGGCAGGCATTTGCGCATTATTACCAGGCCTTTTTCGAGCCTGATGCCAATCAGAAAGCAGAATTGATCTTGCTGGCCAACCTGGAGATCGGGTTGCACGAGCAAACCCGTTTACAACCTGAAATTGCCGAAGCCCTGGAGGCTGCGGTCTTAGCCCCCCGGCAGTTTGCGCGGCGCCTGCTTGAACGGCTGTTTCCAGGCCGGGCCGGGCTGATTCTCGCGTTTTGGTGGTTGCTGCGTCTTATCGGAAGGCCCAGTGCCCCGGAGCAGGCAGTTCAGCGGATTTTCATGGCCCTCCGGCTGCGCGTCCGGCTCTTTTTGACCGACCACCTGATGACCCTGGATTTGGCCGGCACCCGCCTGCGCTTGGGCCAGGATGTACAAACAGGTTTTCCGGACACCCTTTCCAATGTTGAACAACCGGAACTACTTGCACTCCTCCAGCAGGTGGACCCCACACCGAATAGCATACGAGCATCCGGCGCCCTCGACTGGGCGGATCTATCGGAGCGGATGCATTTCATTGCCGATTTATTTCGCCGCTACCAGGAGTATCCGTCCATGTTGGATGCCCCTTTTACAGCGGCGCAGGTGGAAAAGATAAAATCCAATAGCATGCCCTGATTCAGTAGCCGGCTGTGGAGCACATGCCGGACAGCGGCAAGCCTGAAACCCTAAAATAAAACGAATACTATTTACCTTCGTAGAGCAAACAACAAATAAACCAAGGCCCTGAGAAGCATCAGCAAAACCAACATCTGCTATCCTTTCACCTATCAAAACGATACCTTTATGAAAAAGCAACTTATTGCTACCCTTGTGGGCGGGTTCATTCTCTTCATGTGGCAGTTCCTTTCCTGGACGATGCTCAACATACACGCCGATCAGTTCGGGTACACCGCCAACCAGGATAAAATCCTGGAAAACCTGGCACAGAACCTGGACGAAGGCACCTACATGATGCCCGGCCTGCCGCCCAACAGTTCTCCGGAAGCGCACCAGGCCCTGATGGAATCGAGTGCCGGCAAGCCTTGGGCTTTGATCACCTACCATAAGTCGATGAACAACAACATGGGCATGAATATGGTCCGAGGGCTTTCGATTAATCTCGTGACAGTATTTTTGTTGGTGTGGCTCTTATCCAAGTTTGCGAGCCTCGACTTTAAGACGGTGGTATTGGCTTCCCTCGCGGTAGGCACTACCGGGTATCTGACTATTCCGTATCTCAACAGTATTTGGTTTGAGAGCAACAGTATCGGGTATCTGATCGACACGTTGGTCCAATGGGGTTTGGCCGGTGTTTGGCTGGGCTGGTGGCTAAAACGGCCTTAAGCAACTTAATTTTCAGCCCAGCGATAATTTTTTTTTGAAAAATCTGGTATAAATAAATAATTTTTTTTCAACAAATAGGTCAGATGTTGTCAAAAACGAAAAAGACACAAATCGCTGTAAAACAACAATTTAGATTAAAATTAAATTAGCCACCTTCTTAAAGATGTAATTTTTACTTCTCAACAAAGTCTTTTTTTTGTCCTTTACACTTGTGCTGCTGTCCTGCACTTTTGTATCGTCAATGAGAGACAACGGCGGCGAAACGAAAGAAAGCGGAAATCATTGACCACCCAATTTGAGACTTTTCATGAGATTATACGGGAAACCGCCGCGGCACAAACGAGTGCCGCGGTTTTTTTTTGCCCCTACTGTAGGGCGAATTTGCAATTCGCCCCCTCCGGAGCCCCTGTGAGGCCGCAAATACACTCAACTCGTTTGAATAAACGTAGAGCACGCGAATTGAAAATTCGCGCTACACTGTAGGGCGAATTTGCAATTCGCCCCCTCCGGAGCCCCTGCGAGGCCACAAATACACTCAACTCTTTTGGGTAAACGTAGAGTACGCGAATTGAAAATTCGCGTTACAATGCATTTGAACTAAACAAATCAGTGTTTATTTGAGTACATTAAATAATTGATAATCAATTTTTTAATTCAAAAAACAAAATACGTTTCCCCAAAAAAGAAGCGCAAAAAATATTTAAAATTGTCCTTTACAAGCCTCAAAAACGCCTGCATCTTTGTATCATCAAAGCGAAAGGAACAGACGAAGAATGAAAAAGAGGAGTTAGGCTTTGATCCCGGAATTGACTTTTCATGAGATTATTAAAGATAGGGGATAAGGGCCGAGGTGCAAACGAGCACTTCGGCCCTTATTCTTTTCAGGCTTCCCGTTTCCATTTTTTGCGTTTGGCATCGGCGATGGCAAACCGGATAGCCTCGTAGGTAAAGCGGTGGTTGAAATGCTCGAAAATATCTTTCAACTGGTAGGGCTCTTCAAACAGGTGCAACGCGCCTTGTACCAAATCCAGTGCTTCGGGCGACGCCCAGGTGTGGATATCGACCAGTTCGCCGCGTTCATACATGGTGGCCAGGTGGCTCACTACCGTGACCGGGCTAATGTCGCGTTGGCGCGCAATATCGTCCAGGGATTGGCCGGCTTTGAACATATCCCAGCTCAGCAGGTAGGTGCTACCCGGCACGTTGATTCCTTCGTCGGTCTTTTCGCGCACAAAACGCCGGATTTCCCCGATAAACGCATCGCCGTAGAGTTGCAACTTCCGCTCACCCACGCCACTGACGTAGAGCATATCGGCATCCGTGATCGGGCGTTTTTGCGCCATTTCTTCCAGGGTAGCGTCGCTGAACACGAGATACGGCGGCACGCCTTGTTGCTGGCCAATTTTGCGCCGCAACCCGACGAGGCGCTCGAACAGTTCGTCGCGCAGGGCTTGCGTGCGGCTGGGTGGCCGCAAGGCAGCCGCTGTGGCTGCTTTTTCGGCCGCCTTTTCCTCCGGCTTGGGCGGAAGTGCCAAGCGCACCTGTTGCTGACTGAACAGCACTGCCCGGCCGGCATCGGTTATTTTCAGGCAGTTTTTGTCGTCGTAGGCAATTTCGATCAGGCCGTGGTGCAACATTTGCGAGAGCACAAACTGCCATTCCTCAAAACTATACTCTTTACCGGCCCCATAGGTTTTGACTTTGTCGTAGCCCAATTCAAAAATTTCGCGCCGCTGGCTGCCGCGCAACACGTCGATCAGCATATTGATCCCCGTTTTTTCTTCCAGTCGAAGCAGGGCCGAGAGGGCTTTTTGCGCGGCTACGGTACCATCGAACTGGCGGGGCGGGTTCTTACAGACATCACAATTATTGCAATTTTGCTCGTAGGCTTCGCCAAAATAATGCAACACCGTTTTGCGACGGCACACCGGCGCTTCCGCAAACTGAAACATCCGGTTCAGTTTGGCAATTTTTAACTCCTTCTGTTCCACTGAGGCCTCCCCTTCCTCAAACATTTGGCGGTAGGTCATCACATCCTGATAACTAAAAAACAACAGCGCTTCTGCCGGCAGGCCATCGCGGCCGGCCCGGCCGATCTCCTGGTAATAGCCCTCCAGGTTCCTGGGCAGGTTGTAGTGGATGATAAACCGGACGTTGCTCTTGTCGATCCCCATGCCAAAGGCAATCGTGGCGCAGATGATGGGTACCCGGTCGTTGATAAAATCTTCCTGAGCCTGGTTGCGCTCGCGGTGGTTCATATCGGCGTGGTAAAAGGCCGTTTTGAAGCCCTTGGCATTGAGTTTTTCGGACAATTCCGAGCAGGTGCGCCGCGCCAGGCAATAAATAATGCCCGATTGCCCGGGGTGTTTTTTGAGAAAATCGACTATTTGCTCAAAGCGTTTTTGGCCGGGACGAACGCTCAGCGACAGGTTGGGCCGGTCAAAGGAAGCGAGAAAGGTCGTGGGCTCGCGCAACTGCAATTGCTCGGCAATATCCTTGCGCGTCAGTTTGTCGGCCGTGGCCGTCAGGGCAATGACGGGCACCTCCGGAAATTGTTCCTTCAGAAATTTCAACTGCGTGTACTCGGGCCTGAAATCATGCCCCCAAGACGAAATGCAATGCGCCTCGTCAATGGCGAACAAACTGATTTTCAATCGTTTCAACAAGGGCTGAAACGATTGGGAGACCAATTTTTCGGGACTGACATACAACAATTTGATACGCCCGGCCAGCAAATCATCTTCCACGTTGCGGGCCTGCGATGCGTCGAGCATGCTGTTGATGTAGGCCGCTGCGGCGCCATTGCCCCGCAGGCCTTCTACCTGGTCCTTCATCAGGGCAATAAAAGGGCTTACCACCACGGCGGTACCTTCGAGGGTGAGCGCCGGCACCTGGTAACAAATACTTTTCCCGCCACCGGTGGGCATTAAGACCAACACATCGCGTCGTTGGTACACCTGCTGAATCACCTCTGCCTGAAGCGGCCGGAAATCATCGTACCCAAAAACTTTTTTCAGCGTCGCTTTCGCGTCCGTAAGGGTCATGTGTCTTGCTGTTTTAGAGGCTGCCGGGCGATTGGGCTGGGAGATGCACGCCCGGAGCGCCTCTTTGATGCGAGGAATCCTCTGGCCGCTGCAAATCTAAAACAAAAAAATGTTTTCAATAAAAAACAAATTGTTTTACTTTTGTCTTTGAAAGCAAACATGGCAGTGTAAACGCCTGGAATATACTTTTTTCACTACACTGAACCATTCCCGCTATGATTTGGACTTTTATAAAAAAACGCTGGTTTTCGGTGGCGCTGGTTATGCTGGTGCTCATTGCCCTGGTGCGCAAAAACCTGCGCATCAATGTTGGTGATTCGGCGCACCCGAGCCCAAAAGAACAATTGGATAAGTACACCAACGAGCCTTCTGTGGCCCAAAATACATCCCTGCTGGGCATCAGCACAGGGGGTTCGCCTGCCACGCAGCGGCTGCCCGAAATCGCCGATGCTACGGCAATTGCCTTTTTGAAACGCTTCAGCGAGGTAGCCGTTACGGAACAGGAGCGCTTCGGCATGCCGGCATCCGTACTGCTGGCCTGCGCGTATGTCAATAGTTTTGCGGGCCAACGCGATTGCGCGACCGGCGCCAACAACTACCTCGCCATCCATTGCAGCGCCAATTGGGACGGCGCAGTCGTCACGCTGTCCGGCACTTGTTTTCGACAATACGAAACGGCCTGGGCGAGTATCCGGGACTTCAACGTGCAGCTCTCCAGGCGCGACTGGTACCGTCCGCTCTGCAAATCGGCCGGACAGGACTGGCAAGCCTGGGCCAAGGGCTTGAGCGCGCAACAAGTATCGGATGTCGAAAATTTCGAACAGGAACTGGTGTCCGTCATTCGTCGGTACCGGCTTTTTGAGCTGGGTCAATAGGGGCTGTGGCGTGCATATTGCCGCCGATTCTACATGCTTAAGAAATAGCATACTGCAGCACCATCCAAACATCTTTCGGCTCCGCCACCAGTTTTTTCGAAGTCAGTTTCCATTGTTTTTGAGCGGCCAGGATGTCCTGCCCAATATCCGACACCGCATACTGTTCCATTTTTTCAACGGCAGCACCCTGTTTTAATCCAATGGAGGCCGACGAACCATCCAACGTAATGCCCGGGTCGGGGCCGAAGGTGCCTGTTGGCGCAAAAAGCCGTACACCATGCAGGGTGGCTTTTGCGCCTTGGTACCGGGCAAAGAAAGGCAAGCGCTCCCAAAGCTTGCCAATAAGCAATTCCGCTTGTGTTTCCTCCGGATGGACAAACCGGTGCCACTCGTTTGGGAACTGGTGCCGCAGGCTGAAATACAGGAACAAACCCTCCGTCTTGCTCCACTCAGCGGCATTCTGAACGTATTCGGTTAAGGCAGCGACGGCAGCCTGTTTCAGCGTTTCGCCACCCTCGCGCGACGTGTAGCGCAGGTGCAGAATGACATCAGAGATGGTGTCGTAGTCGAAGGGGCGGAATTTTTGCGGCAATTCGATGCTCCAGCCGCTGATCGCTCCGGCGCCTTCGAAGGGCATGAAACGTTCGTCGCGGAAGTTGAGTTCGAACACGCCGCTGTCGTTCTGGCCCTGACTGACGGCGATGGCCGTGACAGGTACCGGGTTATAGACAAAACGTTCGTCGCTTTCGTCCATACGTTTGGCATAGCTTTGCCCCGCCATATTGCTCCTGCGGAACTCATGTCGCTGCAAACGAAGCGTACAATTCAGGCTGGTGTACGGCCCGGCAAGACAGGGAATAGTGACCGCGACGGATTTGAGGATGCGCTTGTAATGACCCGGATAGGCCAGGTCGAAGAGCGTTTCCGGCAGATCGAATTCGCAGGCGCCGGTGGCTTTGAGTTGAATAAGCGCCAGGGGATTGAGTTGCAACAAGGACACGGGCATGCTGATCTCGTAGTCGTGCCCCTTGGTTTCGATGTAGGCATTTTCCAATTGCTTGAGCGAGAGATACAACTGCTCGCCGGCCAGCAACCCGTCGCGGGCGCTGTTCCAGTAGCCGAACTGGATGAAATTTGACACGGTCAGTCCTTTCTCGAAACGATAAACCTTTTCGGCTTTTTTGGCCATGTCGTAGGCCATTTTGTACACCTCATAGTAGGTGGATTTGATCTGTTCCGCCATCCACTGGTAGAGCTGCTCGTTGGTGTATTTGTCGCGCAGGAAAGCCTCCACTTCTTTGGCTTGTTCGATCTGGGCTTCCTGGTTGGCGATTTCCTGCTGTGACAGTTGGATGCGGATTTTTTGGGCGGTGATCTGGCGGTCTATTTGCATGAGCTCGTAGCCGGCGAGGTTGGCTTGGAAGATGCGGTCTTGGAGTTGACGAAAAAACGTACTTTTCTTGGATGCCTGAGAAGCCTGAAACGATAACTCGTTTGATTTATTCAAATATTTTTTTGCAAAAGCCTGCGCAGCATTGCCCATCATGGGGCCACCAAATTCAACAGTTGCTCCTACTCCAACAGGTTCTGAGTTAGCATGAATTGATGGCATCATGTGATATATATTTGCTAACTGTTCCATGGTGCCAGCATTAAATTGCTCAATTTGAGCCTCTGAGGATTTATCAAGGTCTTCCTTTTCAAAAGAGAGTAGCTTCAAGCCACTTTCGTCTACTACTCGCTCTATTTTATCTGGGATCGATTTGTAGTCAAAATTACTTCTCGGGATATTTACATTTTCACCAACCCATTGCTGATAATATTTAAGTTTATACTCCGAGGGATATCGACTCATATTTAGTGTATCTAATGACTTTTCCGCTTCCTCCAATTGCAATTTTTTCGCTCGCAAGGTAAGATTATACAGGTTTGATTCGTGTTTGGCTCGAAGCAGCGACAGTGCCTCATTGTCCTTTTTTTCGAGCGCGGAAAGCAGGGCGCTGCCAAGCGATTTCACCTCGTTAGTCAGTTCGAGGGCTTTTTGCAAGAGGTAGTTGAAGCGATAGTTGGGCGCAGGTGTATTCAGGTCGTTCAACACACTACCGATGTTGAAGCCTTGCGAAGCGGCCAGTACCAACAGTGCGGGATCAATGGGCGGCTCGAACAGCGGCAGTTTGCGCAATACACCTTCTATATTCAGGCAATGCCGGATTTTGAACAGGCGGTCGGCCACGGTATCCCAATACCCCAGCAATTTAGGATTGCTCGGCAGACAAAAATACAGTGCCGTGGAAAAGCCGTAGGCATTGCCGCTGTGTTTGTTCCCCCTGAACCGGGTGGGTTTAGCTACCGGCGCGCTGTAGGGGAACAACAATTCCATTTCAACCATAGCATTGGAAAAAGCATCCCATTTATCTGCCAGATCCATATATGACCGGGGTTCAATGACCCCGCGCTTGGGTACAAACTGCGGGCGCGGGCCGAGAATTTGACCGGCCATGACGTATAATTGAGTGGCCTGATTGATACTTTCGAGGGTTTCTTCCCGGTATCTGGAATCGGCCCAAGCGATTAGGTTGTCCAAGTAACACATCACTACCCATTGCATATATGCGGAGGTACGGCTTCGTGCTATGAGGTGGGGCAAAAAAGGATTATTGCGAGATTCGCTGACACTTTCATCACCTTTGTTTTGCTCTAGTGATGTCATCATATCTTCCAGCACATTTTCCGCATCAGTTTCCCGAAATGGTTGGAACTGCCACACATCTTTAGCATTGCCCCTAAATTTACTCGGGTTAAAGATGTAATGCCACCATTTCATAGCCTCTTCAAAACGCTGTGACTTGTTCATTCGATTAGCAATCAAAGCAATGGAATGAAAGAAGAATTCCCAGTTATATAATGCAAAAGGGCTCGTTAGTTCATGAAAAATATTCAAATTATCCTTTATACCAAAATTGTGATTTTCTGTTTTTACAATATTGTTATTAAAAACTTCATTTATTTCCCCAGTCTTAGCCACCCCTAAAAGGCTTCCTAAATAAGGAAGGTGAAATTTAAAAATTGTTTTTTTAGGTTCTAAAATAAACTCAGGCCTGCCATTTTCTATAACAAAATTTGGGCTTTTTTTATAATACCCTGATGTAGCACGACCCAAGTATTGGATGCAATAAAGCTCATTATCTACTTTGTGAAAATTATTTGGGAAATATATACCTTTAAAAAAATCTAAATCAAATTCAAATGGAGCAGATTTTATAAGTTGGTATCCATCAAATGTGAAGCCATTAGAAAGGAAAGTTATTATATTTTCGTTTATAATTTCTGATTCTGTCTTAACATCAAGTGCAATGCCTTTGTCCTACCCCCCGGTTGCCGGTGCCATTCTAAAGTAGAGATTCTGGTTTAGGTTTTCAAAGGCTGCCGGGGTTTTGTACTTCAGGCTTGAATGAGGTCTGTCAAAGTTATAGTTTTTGTACCAGTG
>JADLCC010000146.1 GCA_020847425.1 Saprospiraceae bacterium | reverse complement strand
TTCTAGAGCCTCGCACTGCCAGCATTGCCCAGCGGCTACGCACCGTGGAAACGCTTTCCAAAGCGGGAATTCCAGTTTTTGTGATGATGGCGCCGGTTATTCCCGGACTCAACGACCATGAAATTATCCCGCTGGTCAAGACCGTTGCCGGATTGGGCGCACTCGGCGTCGGGCACACTATGGTACGGCTCAACGGCGATGTCGCTATTCTTTTTGAAGACTGGATCCGGCGCACCATGCCCGACCGGGCCGACCGGGTTTTGAACAGAATCAGGGATGTGCACGGAGGGCAATTGTCAGATTTCCGGAAAGGTACCCGCATGCGCGGTGAAGGGAATATTGCCGATGTGATTCATCAGCAATTCAGGGTAGCCAAAGAACGGTATATGAAGGATCGGAAAATGCCGGGGTTTAATGTGGATTTGCACGAGCAACATAAATCAAGTCAATTGCGGCTTTTTTAAGCCTCAATTACTGCTGCGCGTTGAGTACGCATACCAAGCAGTTGTGTCATGCAGAGGCGTAGCCGAAGCATCTGAGGCCGAAGGCCTCCAATATTTTTTAATCGGGCTGCGCCCTCAGATGCTTCGGCTACGCCTCTGCATGACACATCTGCTTGGTTTTTGCAACAGAAATTAGGCAAAAACATCTTCAGACACTTCAGCCTTTTCATTGTATTAATCTAAGGGATTTCATAAAAAATAGCCATGAAACACCACAATTATTACATCTACATTACAACCAACCCGGATAAGACGGTCGGTCCTTTATACAGGGGTAACTAATGACCTTGACAGGCGGTTGGAAGAACATTTTGAGGATAATAATGGCCCTCGAAAAACCTTTGCAGGAAAATACTTTTGCTACAATCTCATCTACTATGAATACTATGCTCAAATAGTATGGGCAATTGCTCGCGAAAAGCAAATTAAAGGAATGAGTAGAAAGAAAAAAGAAATATTGATCACAAAGTTCAATCCAGAATGGCGGTTCCTGAATAGTCTAATCGAGATAGAAAAAGGAAATTTACCTGTATGGATAGTTGGAGAAGAACCTTGGGATACTGTTCCTCAATTAAAATTAATATAATCACTCGGATCCACCGCCCGGCCTTTGTACCACAGTTCGAAATGCAGGTGCGGGCCGGAGGTATTTTCGCCCGAATTACCGATAATAGCGATGGCTTCGCCGGCTTTAACGGCGCTTCCGGTTTGTTTGAGCAAAACGGAATTGTGTTTGTACATGGTCACCACATTGTTGGGGTGCTGGATGGCGATGCTGTACCCCGTTTCCACGGTATAACCTGCCGAAATCACGACGCCATCTGCGGCAGATTTGACGGCGGTGTTTTTGGGTGCTGCCACGTCGATGCCGTAATGGTTTTTCTTAAAATCGAAACCAGAAGTCATTTCTCCCGATACGGGCGGCATAAAAAACAATTGTTCCAGGGGAATATCGCGCGGATTCAGGGTGCTGCCGCCGATGCTAGCAGCAACGGAGAGCGAAGGATCGGCAGTAAATGTGCCTTTTGCTACAGCACTGCGCAACTGTTCGTCTTCCGGAATCCGGTCCACTTCTTTGGGGAGCGCATCGGCGGTATCGGAAGGTTGCCCCTGTTTTTCAGCCGATTCCTTGCTCATATCTTTCATATCGCCGACCAGCAGTTTCCTGAAATTTTCATTGTATTGCCGGTGCGCTTCAATTTCATTTTCCAGTTCGCCCACTTTATCCACCAACTGTGAAATTTCGGCATCGCGTTTAAAGTCGCCGTAACCGGGAATATAACGCTTCAAAGGCGTCCAGATGATCGCCATCGTTACCAAGATAGCGGTGCCCACAATGAGTGTGCTCAGACCTACATAAACTGCCAGAGGGGTCAGTTTGATCGACGTCACCTCCTCAAAAGTATCGTCATTCATAATGACGAGGCGATACTTATCCCGCAATTTATCCATCAGGCTTCTGTCGTCGTCGCCAGTACGTCGGAAGAAGTCGAGGAATTTTTTTATAAAAGCCAGGTATTTTTGCATAACACGAGTGTTAACGGTTATTCGTTATTCGTTATTGGTTATTCGTGTTACAACTCTTGGCTTTACTATCTGGTCGGGCCAAGAGTTGTAACACGAATAACCAATAACGAATAACGAATAACCAGAAAAGGCAAAGGTCGGTAAAATGGCGGACACTATTCCAGCACTTCATCCAGTTGTTCCACTTTGATGCGGCCTTTGGGTACGATAATTTTCCAGTAAGAGAAATCCTGTTCGGCTTCCAGTCCGAATCCATAGATCACCTCGCCTGGTTTGGTCACTTTTACAAATTTATCGGTGTACACTTTAGCCGTTTTTTCATCCCAGATGAGTTCGGCCGTTTCCAGTTTTTCTTTTTTCGCCGTGGTCATCACCACACTGTCACGCGCTGTAATTCTGCCCTTTTCCTGCTGTCTGATCGCGTTTTTGGCGGTCAGCACACTTTTAACAGAAAGGTCGGGTTCCAGAAACTCGAGTTTTATCCCTCCCGGAAACTCCTGCCTCGGGTTGTCGCGGGTGACATAATTATGTAAAACGGCGCCTGTAACCCGCACCCGTACAACAGCGCTGTCGGAATACAAAATTTCCACATCCTTGCCCACTTCCACAGCCGTATCGTCCTGGGTAAACACCTGCCGGGTTTCTTTGGGCGCTTCATTGCAGGCGCCCAGCAGCATGAGCAATAACAGCGTTATTGAACAGGGAAAACGGCGTATCAAATTCAAAAATTGATGCAAAATAATGCTGTATGAGTGGTTATTAGTTATCAGTTATTGGTTATAAGTGCTGATAATCAAGCATTTACATTCCGCTATGTCTACGTTTCACTTATTTCCACAACGGAGAAAATCCGCGTAAATCCGCACTCTCCGCTACATCCGCGTTTCCATCACGCAATCAAACTTTTCATCCCGTACCGGAAAGCAAAAAGCAAGCCCGCAACAATCAGGATCAGGTATTGTATCGGAACATTCACCCATGCTACCAGGTGCAGGCGGTCGAGCAGGTACATCAGAATAAATACCGAACCGATCATCGTCATCAGGCTGGACAGTTTGTCAAAACCGGGAATCTGGTCGAATGATGCATTTTTCCGGATGATGGCCAGGGTCAGCACCATGGAAAGAACAGGCAGTATTTGGACAAAAACATTGGCATTCATAATACTTCCGCGCTCAAATAAAAAGAAGTAAACGCTCAAAGCAACCGCAAAGATGCCTGGCACACACACTAAATAAATCAGCGTCGCATATAAATACTTCCAGGGGCTCTGATTGCCTTCTCCTTTCCCCAATGTTCCGGCGATCAGGGCCGTAAAAGGAATGCCGATGAAAAATGCCAAAACCACGAGGGGATTGGAACCGAGGTAGTCGAAGAATTCGCGTAAGGTCATTTTATGAATGATGAATGATGAATGATGAATGATGAATGATGAATGATGAATGATGAATGATGAATGATGAATTTCTTATTAAGAAATTGATAATCAATATTTTAAAACATAAAAAACAAAATTTACTAAACCTGTAAGGCCAAATATTCATCATTCATCATTCATCATTCATCATTCATCTCTAATTTGCGTCAAAAGTATCGAAGCCGTGTCAAGCCACAAAACCTTGTACCAAGAATTCTGCCGGACCAACCCCGTGCCGATACACCTGCAACCCTGGTGGCTCGATGCGGTTTGTGTGGGCGGCGACTGGGACGTTTGCCTTTCGACCGATCGGCAAGGACAGGTGCTAGGGGCAATGCCTTACTACCTGACCAGGCGTTGGGGGCTTCGGATGATCCAGCAACCGCCCTTCAGTAGCTATGCCGGTCCCTGGTTGAAATATCCGGAGCAGGAAGCCCTCAAACCTTCGTACCGCATTCACTTTGAAAAAAAGGTGTATTCCGACCTGATCCGGCAATTGCCCGGGGTGGCCTTGTTTCGGCAAAACTTCAGATCCGAAGTGAACAACTGGCTGCCTTTTTACTGGAACGGCTACCGCCAAACGACGCGTTACACCTATATATTAAGTGCATCGGACCTTGCCCACGCCGAAACGCTGTTGCAAAGCAGCACCCGTAAAAAGATAAAGCAGTCGGCCGCATTGTTTCAGGTAAGCCGGGAAAACGATTTCGACACATACTTCTCACTGTTACAACACAGTTACCGAAGAAGAGGGCTTTCGCTTCCCATGCCTTACGC
>JADLCC010000145.1 GCA_020847425.1 Saprospiraceae bacterium | reverse complement strand
TCTCCAATCTACATAGTCTGACATATAGCCTCCTTTAATAAAGGGTTCGTTGTTCCAATTTTGAGTTATGTGATTGATGTAATTTGGTGTAGCTTGGTTAGCATAAAGGCTGTCAAGTTCACTTAAAATAAAATTTTTCAAGTCATCTCCGGAGCGAGAAATAAAATCTATAGCGGGTGTTCCAACAACGAATAATCCGAGAATATGCCTAGTGGTATTTTGTCCCAAAGCAGCATTATAATACAATTTCTGTCCGTTACTTGCGGGTGTAATTTGAAATTCATATTCGTTATCACCATAAAAATTAGAGCTAAACTCAAAAAAAGATTTAAACCCGTTCCAAACTACCACATCATTGATGGCATTTAGCTTGCTTTGCGGTAAGTTTGGTGTAAAATTTATATCTCCATCTTTCAGAATTTGAATTGGTATGGAAATTACTACTTTGTCAGCGGTAATTTCTCCACTGTTGGTACTCAATACAATTTGATTGCCAGAGTAATTAATAGATTGCACAATAGTATTGTAGGAAATTTTATTGGCAATTGAAGGAACAATGTAGTCTTCAAAAAAATTAAACCAAGAATAGTTGACAAATTTTCTGTTCGGGTCATCTGCAACTGTCTGAATATTTACTTGAACAGAAGAATTATTAATGATTTCCTTAAAAATATTTGTGTTTGTTTCTAGCCATTCTGCCCCTAGCGGAATAGGGAAATCCGCAAAATTCGTATTTATCCGCATTCTTCCTCCGTAAGTAGATGAAGCCTCAAGAATTTCGAAATCAGTTCCTTGCTGATTTAAAAAATAACCAGCCGACAATCCACCAGCCCCTGCACCAATAATTACTACCTTTCCCGAAAAAGGTGCAGATATATTGTCATCTTTTTTGCATGATGATAATTTACTCTGAACAGGTAGCCCTATTCCGAAAAGCCCGCAAATCTTGATAAATTCTTTTCTATTCACTTTTTAATTTTAATTGCTCGCAACTATGGTTGTTCGTCAATTCCCCCTATTAGGCGCAATTGCGTGAAAACCCGCTTTGTCAACGTCTTTCCTGTACCCGGGAGTTGAGTATATCCAACCACACAGGCTGGGTACACGCAACTGGCGTTCCAAAAAATAATAAGGGAAATGCTGGTTCATCCAACATTTATTTGAGCCTGCAATAATAATGATTTGATCCAAACTGCCAAATCATACAGCGGGCTTTTTATCTTTCACCCTCACTCTGCCGCTACCTTCCCCAAATACCTTCTCCCCTTCGCATCCCTTACCACCACCGAATAAAGCCCCGCAGGCAATCCGCCCCGGCCTATGATCATTCGCTCCGCAAACAAATTCCCCGCCTCGTACACCACCTGCCCGAGCACATTCACCAGCATCAAGCGATAAGGTTTTTCCATGTCTTCAGCAAGAATATAAAATTGCTGTGAAAAAGGATTGGGATGTACCTGTAACGGCCGTAAATCCACTCCGCCGGTATCGGTTGTTACGTTGCTCGCTCCGGGCGTAGGAGGCATGGGCGCCGTCTGCGCACTGCCGTCCGGGTAACGTCCAAATGATACATCGGGGTTTTGCGGCCCGAAATCCAGGTGTTCCCGTTCGACGTAGCCGTTGCCTTCCCGCTGGAAAACTGCCACCGTTTCGCCCCCGGCGCTCAGTTTGAAATCGGCATGGAGCAGCCCTTGTCCCGGTTGACCGTCGGCCCATAGCAGCAGGAAGCCATGCGGCGGCAGGGTTGTTTTTTCTGGAAAATGCAGCGGCAGTTGCCAGCGGCAGGGCTCGTCGTTATCGTCGCTGAAGCACAGTCCACCGACGTTCAGTGAGTCATCCGAAGCGTTGTACAACTCGAACCAGTCGTCGTATTCGCCCTGCTCGTCGGCCAGGGTGTTGGTGTTAGATGCCATTACTTCATTGACAAACAGCCCCGACACATTTTGCGGC
Source organism: Saprospiraceae bacterium (assembly GCA_020847425.1). Lineage (GTDB taxonomy): Bacteria > Bacteroidota > Bacteroidia > Chitinophagales > Saprospiraceae > M3007. The sequence continues at coordinate 12,831 of JADLCC010000145.1, read as the reverse complement.
AGACTGTTCGCTTTGCCGGGACTGCCCAGCAGCATGTGGCTTTCCCGCCAGTCGCTGGGCAGGTTGCCTTCGCGGTTCTGTTCCAGTTCCACGGTAGCGCCCAGCCCGTCGGCGAGCGGCGGCCAGGGGCGACTGTCGGCATAGCGCGCACTGTGTACGAGCCTGCCTTCGGGGTCGTACAGGGCGATTTTACCTGCTTTATTGCTCAAATCGAAATGGAAATTCCCTACAAACGCACCCGCATCGGTGTGAAAGGTTTTGAATTGCGCCGTGTCCTGACAAAGCACCAGGTAGCCACCCGGCGCAACAGCCGCATTTTCCGGAAATACAAACGCGTACAGCCCCTGCGCCATACGCCAGCCTTCGAGGTCGATGGCCTGATCGGTACGGTTGTGCAGTTCCACCCAGTCGCCCGTGGGGCGGTTGAAAGGCGGATGGTAGTTGAATTCGTTGATGTGCAGCGTCAGTCCGTAGCCGCCCGTGTGGGTGTAGTAGGCGCCCATGTCCGCCGTGCTGCCATCGGGGTCGTTGGGCGAAAAAGGGTCACCTGCGTCGATGCAAGGCGAGCCGGGCGAAAGTTCAAAGTTGCCGGTCGAAGGGTGGGCGAGGGCGGGGTCTGCGTGCAGGTTGCCCGAGCCGGGTAAGGGCTCGCGATCGGAGAGCGAGTAACTTACCTGGACCTCCGATTTTGCATCAAAAAAGATACTCGATTCGGAGGAGGCAGACAAAATCGTGTTTTTTACAAAGGCCTTCCCGCCACCCCGCAGCGCACTTTTTTCATAACACGCCACGGCCTGACGGTTGCCGTAAAAGGTGTTCTGGTCGATATGGGCGACGGCAAGACTGTCCTTTACCGCCACACCAAGGTCGCAGTCATAAATGACATTGCGGCGGACGAGCGCACTGGATTGCGAACCGATGGAAATGCCTTTGTCCGAGCAGTCGTGGATGATGTTGTACTCAATAAGATTGTTCAAGGTGTAAATGCCCAGGTCGATGCCGTCACAGTTCGAGCCAAGGAAGCCGTACACTTCGTTGTGCCGCACGATGCCGTTGGTGACGCCCTTGATGTCGATGCCGTCGGTGTTGATGGCGCGGTTTCCCCTGAAAACGCAATGTTCGATAAGCGGCGCGTCCATGTCGTAGAGACTTATAAAACCGTTGCAGGGCAGGAACGTGTGGAATTCCGAATGCCCGATGTAAGCGCTGCCGCCCCTTGCAATGAGCGGCGCTTTACCTTCGGAAATGGTCGAGTGCTCCACCCACAACGGGCAGTCATACGTGGAAACGCTGGAAAAATGGCGCTCCCGGTCCCGCCCGAAACTGCCGCCCCGCAGGTCCGTGTAGCGGATGACGAGGCTGTCCGTAGGCCCATCGGCCATGATACTGCCCCAGTAACCCGACTGCCCGTAATACGAACGCCTGGCCGATGGCAAAGGGTCTGGCCTGACGCTGATACGCTGCCCGGGCGAGCCGTTGAGATGTAATCCACCCTGCACGTCGAAACAAACGCCGTCGCTCAGCAGGAGTGTTGCACCCGCTTCCACGGTCAGGCGGACACCGGGTAAAATGGTAACATCCTCAAACCCATACCATGGCGAGGCGGCCGCTGCCAGCGAGGTGTCTGCCGAAATAAGCGGCGGAATGATGCTGATATGGGTCAGCGGTTCAAAAACCGCCGCGAAAGAAGTATCTCCTGTCGGCGTCAGGCCATTGTTTTCGCTGTCGCCGTTCAGCCCCTGCCATGCCACGAAGCGGTGGCCCGGAGCAGGCACGGCCTGCAACTGGATATGTGCGTTTTTGAAAAAATGCCCCTGCATGTTTTGTGAAAACGCCACGCCACTCAGCAGCACTTTGCCCTGCCCGACGATTTGCATGGACACCAGCGCGCTGTCCTGATTCCCGAACAGGTCGCTCAGGTGCTGGCGGTAGTAGGCCGGTCTGTTTTCCAAAAAAGTTTTGATGGCATTGATGTTGCCCTGCCAGGCCTGTATGGAAGGCGGCGAGTGCCAGCGACCGATGTGTCGTGGCATTTGGGTTTGTAACAGGGTTTTCAGGCTGTCCGTTGTAGCGAGGGTGACTTCGGGCTGGAAAATCGTGTTCAGGTACGCGGCCGAGCGTTGAATAAAGCCGTCGCGGAAGCCGGGGTTTTGCAGCAGGCGGTTAAAAAGCAGGGTAGCCCATTCCGGCAGGTTACCAGAAAGTCCGGCGAGTTTGGCGATGGTATTTTCCGAAACAGGGTCGCCGCCGAGTTGCCCGAAGGCGTGTTCGAGGTCGGCGGCAATCCAGCGCCATTTGCCGTCGGCGTCGCGGTTGTGCCAGTAGCGGTTGTTGAGGTCGGCGATCTGGTAGCCGATGAAGGCCCTGAGAATCAGGTAGTTGGTAAATTCATTGAGGTCGATTTGTGCAGATATTTTTGCAAAAGAGGTGGAATCTGCGAGGTTGTTTTGCCTGACAAAATCCATCAGTTCCTGAAAATCGTATGGGTCGCCCGCCACCACATTCAGGCTGTCTTCGAGGTAATCCAGGTTGTCGGGATTGATTTCATGGTTGCTGCCAATGTACTGTTCATCGAGGCGTTCCCGGAGTTCGTACATGCCATTGTATTCGCCGTTGATGAACACGGCGCAGGGCTTGTAGTCCTGGTAGTCGATGTCCATTTTGCCTTTCACGAGGTGTACGCCCAGCCCGTCCCGGAAATAGGCGGTGTTGTAGTCGTTGCCGCCGTTGCGCAGCAAAAAAGCCGAATAACGGGAAATGGGCTTGCTTCCGAACAGCGGGTATTTCAGGATTTCATCGCCAAATTTTTCCTTGAATCGCACGGAAATCGGGCGTTGCGGCAGGTTGTAAATAGAACTGCCGAATACCCGCAGGCCCACACCTGTAAAAAAAGCCCGTTGACCCGTGCCCGGTTCGAAATACTCCATCGTGGCAGGCACTTCCCGATCCTTGATGGCGTTTTGCAGGATCCCGAAATCGAAACCGTACAGGTTGGGAGCGTCCGAAGTGATGGAAAGTACAGGCAGTTGCTTGTTTTCATTGATAAAATACGACTTCGTGACCACCTTGCCCGGCATCTTGCCTGGCACATAGAGCCGCGCTTTGATGCTGAGGTTGAGGTTCAGTGGAAATTCATTGTCGAAAACGGGCGAATTCCCGTCGGGGGTGCTGCCGTCGAACGTGAAACGAATGACGGCTCCCGGCTCCTGCGTGCTCAGCTGCAGCACCTGTGGCGTCGAATAAAAGCCTTCGGAGAGTGAAAAAACGGGCAAACCGGGCGTTTCCATCAGCGCAGAACCATAAGGCGAGTTGGCCGCGCCGGGCGTTGGCTCGCCGAAGTACAGCCATTGCGCGGGCGTCGCCGTACTGCGCCCGAATGACACATCGTTGGCCTGCGTGCAATATGTGACTTCATCCATCAGATTGCCCTGCGGGTTGAACACGCCCAGGTATTCCCCATCTCCGCTCAGGCGAAAACCGGCGTGTAAAGCGCTCATGGTCTCCACAGCGTTTTTATAGGCGACGAAGGCGGTGTCACCGGGGCGTTTGTCCAGCCCGTCTGTCCAGATGAGCAGGAGTTCGCCGGGCGCAAGAGTCAGCGCAGGCAGGGTCCATTTGTCCGTTTCTATGGGATCGTCGGTGAGCGTGTAGCCGTAGAGGTTGATGGGTACGGCAGCCGCATTGCGCAGTTCCACGAAGTCCGAAAATTCGCCGAAATCGGGGTCGTTTGCGGTGGTGGAATTGACGGCGAGCAGTTCGTTGATCTGGATTTGGGCCTGGGAGTACTGACTTGCAAAAATTGCCATTGCTGCCAGGGTAGTGATACGCTTAATGGAATTACAAAGCATGATGGTCAGTTTTATTGATTAAATAAAGCCTTGGTACGCTCTACGGTGTACGCTACGTTTGTCATCCTGTCGGGATCCGTCCGCTATACGGGAGGAAAATTGTGTGTAAACCCGCCGTAGAGCGGACGGATCCCGACAGGATGACAAACGTAGCATACACCGTAGAGCGCAAGCATGAGTTCATAGTGCGTACCTCAACCCAGGCTCATCCTTTCACAAATTTACCCGAAAACACCCCTTTCTCCGTCCTCAAAGTAAGGAAATATAGCCCCGGCGCGAGTCCTTTCAGGTCCTCCCTGATGTCAAGCACTTGTCCGCTGTGTTCGGTCTGCCGCAACAACCGTCCGTCCGATGAAGTGATGTACAGGGTTAGGGGCGACAGGGTCGGCAATTGCAGCCGCAGGGTAATGTGGTCGGCAGCGGGGCTGGGGAAAAGGACGACGTGGCGGAAGGCAGGTTCCGGGTTGGTGTCGCTCAGGTTTTTGTCGAAAACGGCGAGAAAACCCATCGGGCTGCGGACAAAACGGGCGGGCCGCAGGTGCACGTACATGGAATCCAGTGTGCCTGTGTTGTGGAGATCGTAGGCGCCGAAGATTACCGATTCGGACTCGAAATTGCCGCCGAGGTAGAACTGATCGTCGCCGAAAGCGTGGATGCTTGTGCCTTCATCGGCGTGTATGCCGCCGAACGATTTGCCCCAGAGTGCTTCGCCAGAAGGCGCGTATTTGAACACAAAAATTTGCGGGTAGTAATAGTGTATATTAAAAAAGTTAGGCAACACCTGCCCTGCAAAATCGAGGGTGTCGCTGAAAAAATAACCTGTCACGTAGGCGTTTCCGTTGCTGTCCACGCTGATGCTTTTGGCGATATCGAGGCTTTGGGTAGGGCTGTTTCCTCCCGCAGACTTTTCCCAGAGGGTATTGAGGTCGTTGTCGAATTTGAACACATGCACCTTTGAATCGGAAAGGGGCCAACCCCAGCCGAAACTGTAATTCACTTTTTCGGCACAGGCATAAATATAGTTTTCATGCGCCTGTAGTCCGTTGTATTTACCCAGTTCGTGATCGATGGAGGTATCGAGGAGCGTGCCTGATGGGCTGTATTTCACGATGACGGCTGAATAATCCTGATCACTGGTAAAGTTGGCGCCGCCGAATGCCACCGTCCCGTAGAGCGAGCAGCCGAGGTAAATGTTTTGGTTGTCGTCGAGCGTCAGGGCCGTGGCTTGCAGGACGCCGCTGCCCTGGATTATCCCTTTTTTTTCCCAAACGAGGCTGCCTGCCGCATCATATTTTCGCAGAAAAACGTGCAGGGCCGCCAGTGTGAATTTATCCTGTACCTGCCCCGAAACATAGGTGTTGCCGTCCGCATCCAGAGCTACAGCGTTTACTTCGTCGATATCGGCAGTGCCGATTTTCCTGGCCCAGGCAAGGGTTTTGTCCTGGTTGTACTTTGCCAGAAAGGCATCCGTTTCGCCGCTGCTGAACAGATTGACCCCGCCTACGGACAGGGAAATGCTGTTGAAATTACCCGCCACCACAAGATCGCCATTGGGGGCAGCGGCAGCATCCACGGCAAAATCGCGCCCCGAACCGCCGATTCGTGCAGCCCAGGCATATTGCCCGGTATCGTCGGCCACAGCGATAAAACCGTCGTCTTGCCCGGCATTGTTGAGGGTTTGGCTGCCGAATGACAGCGTTGGCGCAGCAAAGGAGCCGCACACGAGCACGCTCGTGCCGGAGTAAGGACGGATGGTTTTTACGGAGGCGCTGTTATTGGGTGTGCCGAGGTTGTTGGCCCATTTCCAAGCCTGGGCGTGGGTGGTAAACGGCTGAAGTAGCAGAACAATCGGGAGGATAAAAATGCTGATTTTCATAACTTAAGTAGTTATCCGTTATTCGTTATTGGTTATCTTTGTTGATACTCAATCATTTGTAAAGGATTTAAGCAAAACTGATTTTGCACACCTACTTAGAATCCCCCCCTACAGACGGACAAAAAAGATGGAAGCGTTGGCCGGTTTGTGTCAGAATTATGTCTGTTACACATTTCTAAGGCTCCCAGTCCATCCATCCCGGTTTTTGGTAAGAATGCGTAAAAAAGTGTCGTATATTCTGGTTGAAATCCGTCTTGAACCGGTGCGGTGTGCCGTGTCCCGCGCCCGGTAATATCCAAAGATGCGCCTTTGGAATATGTTGAAAAATTTCCAGGGTATGGGCCGGTTTGATGACATCGAAGTCGCCGCCCATCACCAGCACAGGGCAACTGATTTTATGCAGATCGGTCAGCGGGATATTTGGCTCCACTTCCATCATATGCAATAATTTGATGGTGTTTTTAGTAGGGGCATCCTGTTGTAGTGCGCGCAAACGACTGATTTCCGCTGTGATCATGGCAGCGCCATCCTGGTTTACTGCCGTCGAGTCGGGCCGCAGGTTGGCGCCGGTGATCGCCATCTTTTTTACCTTTTCAGGGTGCCGGATGGCCAGCAGCAAACCATTGATGCCGCCGTCGCTCCAGCCGACCACATAGGCCGAGTCGATTTTCAAGTGTGTGAGCAGGGCGGCGAAATCATCCGCCATCTGTGTATAGTGCAAAACGCCGCTGGTGTCCACCGATTTGCCCTGCGAACGGCTGTCGACTGCGATGACTTTGTAGTATTTTGAAAAATAGGGGATCTGAAAACGCCAGTCCCGGATAGTACCGCCATTGCCGTGGATCAGCAGCAACGGCTCGCCTTTGCCATAAATTTCATAGTATAATTTGATGCCACCCGTAGCAAAATAATGGCCCTTTTGCGTGTTGTTGCCGTAAGGAACCGCTGCCGGTTTTTTTTGCGCGGTTTGTGCATATCCTGATAGCGGGATAAACAGCAGGAGGGTGAGGAGCCGGAGGATGTAGGTTAGTTTGTTCATTTTTGTATTGGATTTTGATGTTTTTGACGGGAACAGTAAACAAAAATCTGGGAACAATGTGTTACGCTATTCCGGCATCTCCACATAATACCGCCTTGGGTCTTCGGGGTCGATGAGCACAACAACAAAACGCTTCTCCTTGAGTTGCCGGAGGAGGGCAGTGCCGTACAGAGATCTGTAGAAGGTAAACGATTCCCCGGAGGAAGGGTCCGTCCACTCGGTGCGCACCACGTAACCAAACTTTCCATGGTCCCACCCTGTCCAGTAGGAACGTACCAATGCTGCTTCTACCCGTTGACCATGCCTGTACAGCCAAAGACGCAATTGGCGCGCGCGCCACACGAAGTAGAATCCTGTGGCGCCTGCTCCGCCAAAAATCAGCAATGCAAGCATACCACTCAGCATCGAAGAAGGTATTCCTCCTTGTGCCACCACTTCCAGCGGCTGCTCCGGGTTGTACCACAGGCGAATGCGGCTGCCGATGGCTGGGCGCGACAAATGTATATTCCCGGGCATGGCGTATATTTCCGTTCCGCTTGCAGTGGAGTAACTGACCAGGATTTCCATTGAACCGAAGTAGTTGCTCACCACGCCAATAGCCTCCGGACTCCGGCGCTTGAATTCGGATTGTTGGTACAGTTCGCGCAAGCCGAAGATAAAGAATAGAAGGCCTGTACAAAAGAACAGGCTGCATAACACCAGGAGCAAAAAGTCGTCGGGTTGCCCAGGGGCTACAGCAGCGGAGGACTCGTTTTTTTCCATACGTTTATATTTTTCAGTGCCTGGCTAACCAGTTTTTTACGTCCTCCCGGTATTTATAGAGCGCTTCGTTACATTGCGCTACATCATCATATTCGCGACTTTTAGCAGGGGGCGTTTCCATTATTTCCAGCAATTTTATCATGTGCGGCTTGAACACCGCTATGCTGCTATTGAATTGTCCCTCCAAAACACGGAGCAAGGGTCCTACATCAAAGGCTCCACCTTTGTAGGGGTTTACAATACCTTCATGCATATCGGCAGTCATTCTGGTGAAACTTTTAACGATAGGTTCAACGAAACGTTCAGGATGTTCTACTTTGTTCTCTTCCAAAAATTCGAACACCGCATATGGACTACCTCGCTCTAAAACGCCTATCAATTCATCTTCCAAATTTTTGCTGGCTTTTATTTTAGCCAATGCCGCACTACGTATTTGTTCATCGTAATAAGTGCTCGTATAATATAAGAGCGACATTACGGCTTGATACTTCTTAATGTTGTTCATGGCTTCATTGAAAGCCAATTCACGCTCATCAAATTTTTTATAGGATTTTAATATTATTTTTGGTGCTACAGGTAATAAAAAACCTACTAAGGAAGCAGATACCAGGAGGATTTTAAACAGATTGGGAAATGCTGTATCCCGCCATTCGGATTTCAAAAAGAAGTAATAAGGAATGAGCATCAATAAGGGTAACCAGGTCGCACCATAGGTGATAAGGTGGGACAACAAACGGACAAAACCCGTTAATTGATAATATTTATGATATTCCGGTCTAAGTGTACAATAGGAAGATCCTGCTACCATGCCCAGCCAAAGAATAGCAACAATAGCATTTCGAATTATTATAGCATCAGAAATCCAGTTAAAACCACCCTTTGCTGTAATATATATCGTTAGCAATAAACTACATAAACCATACGCAACAATTAACACTAAGGCAGAAGATGAGTAGCCAAACTTATCACCAGTAGGAACGGGTTGGAGCGCGAACGCGCCTATGGCGATATATGTTAAGCATGTTAGTCCAAATAATAGATAGCCGATCATTTAACAAAGGTTTTAAAAACATATTGAACAATATGGATCCATTCACCAGTATTGCAACGCGTTGATTCTTATTGAGTTGAGAGCAGGGGACACCTGCCGAGGCCTAAAAGACCAGCCGCGGCTCATCAAACGCACTTGTTTTTCTTGGTTTATCTTCAAATAGTATGAATACTTCCGAATCAGATCATCCCCACCATCTTTGCCAATTGTACCAAAGCCGTCGTATCCCGCACGCCCAGCCTTTCGATCATATTGCTGCGGTGATTTCCAACCGTATTGACGCTGATATGTAGTTTTCTGGCTATTTCTTTTGTATCCATGTCTTCATCGATGAGCAGGAGTATTTCTTTCTCTCTGGGCGATAAAAGATCGCGGGTAGAATACACCTTTGACTCTGAATGGAACGTCTGCACGAACTCGTTGTCTGCACCATAGGACAAACGGATCCAATAGTAGGCAAAGTCGCGTTTGATCAGGTTGTTGATGTTTTGCACGAAGTTGAAGGTATACTTGAAGTTGCGGTTTTCATCTACCTGTATTGGTATGCCCTGCGAGAAAAGGCGAACCTGTTTGCCGTCGGTGCGGATAAAGCGCATACAGCAATGGTGCGTTTTCATGTTAATTTTTTGGTCGAAAGGGATGGCCGAGATGACTGTGGTCAACCATTTTACGGAATCCAGCGGGAAGTCGGAATAGTCTGCGTGCAACAAACCAAGGATGGATTTCATCCGCTCACCGTAGGTCTGTTCGGGCATGTCGCCCCAAAATTCGGCCTGCCCCACTTCCATTTCGGGGTAATACGCCTTGTGGTTGAAAACGGTCAAAATGGAATCCTTGCCTTTCACTCCTTCGAGAAAGAACTGCAACTCCCGCAGATGTGCTTCCCGATCCAGCAGGTTTTCTTCCCCAAAAACGATTTCTGACAATTCGACGATGCGTTTGTAAGCAGCATCTGCTTTGCGCAGTCCCATAAGACTTTGGGAAAGCTGTTCATTCTGCATGTTGAAAATTCATTTTGGTAAAAATAGTGAATGTCACTATTGTAAAGTCGTAAAGATAGCCGCATATGCCAATCCGTTCCAAATTCTCATAGAAAGTAAATATAGCGAATCTCACTATTGTCGACGGCGTATACCCCCATCTATCTTTGTACTATCGAAATCAACGGACTAGGCCACACTACTGGACATTTTAAGCCTGGGTGAAAAACCGGTACGCTGGAACGCTGTTCCGGCATCGAAAATGGCCAGGTATTGCCGGAACAGCGTTCCAGCGTACAAAAATGTCCAGTAGTGTGGACAAGGCTATCTACTTTAGTTCAAAACCAACTGAATGCCATGGTACAAGCAAACAATGCAACAACCAACGAATTAGTCGCCCGACTACGGGCAAAAGACACCGAGGCTTTTGCCACTTTATACGACTACTACGCTGCTTCACTTTTTGGGATTGCCTGTAGCATCGTTCGCGACAAAGCCGCCGCAGAAGACCTGCTCCAGGACATTTTCGTCAAAATCTGGAAGCATATCGATTCTTACGACCCGGAAAAAGGCCGGTTGTTCACCTGGCTTTTGAACATTACCCGCAATACCTGCAAAGATTATTTGCGCAGTAAGCAATATCGGAACCAACAACAGACTTTCCTCAGTGAGGAAGCGCATATTCAAGTCAATATTACGCCCGGACAGGTCACCTACCAGGATGAAAGTTGGGCCCTCCAACACATCATCGAAAACATACATCCCAAATACCGGGAGATTATTCATTGGGTTTATATCTGCGGATACACCCAGGAAAAAGTGGCTGCCATGCTCGATATTCCCCTCGGCACGGTCAAAACACGCAGCCGAATGGCCATTAAACAACTCCGGGCAATTTATGGTGATGGATTTTCTGTAGAGCGCAACAGAGATTTGCTCGCTTCTCAAATATGAGATGGCCTAAGTTCTTGCTCCTATAAACGCTTCCATTCCTCAATCAAAAAATGCTGGGGAAAAGCCTCGAGATCACTGCATATTTTCATCAGATTCTTCGGTCTGTAATCGCTGCGACCCTCCATCCGCATTATCACGGATTTATGCAGTATGTGTTTAATATCGCTGCGTAACGGTCGGTTCTTGTAAAAGTTAAAGTAGATTTTAGAAACCCATTTCGATTGACCGTCAGCAAGCGTTTTTTTGACCCGGACTATTTTAGGCCATATTTCTGCAATATGCCAGGCACCCTTGAGGGAAATATTTTGGTCTTTCAAATGCGGGTCGAGGATATGGTTGACTATTTCCCTGGCTTTGTTCAGATCGCTAATCAAAAGGCCTTTTTCCTGGGCTTCCACCAGCATCCATTCCAGTGCAATATTGCTCAGGCCGCTGGCCTCCAAAGCGTAAGAACCGCCCACATCCGAATGTACGCCCGCAAACCAGACTTGTTTGACATCCTGTTGGATAGCGTCGTCTTTTGGCTGCAATTTTCCCCAAAGATTGGTGCGAAAAAATGCACGTTGCTCGTCGATGGCAATGGCGTGCCGCACAAATTTCACGCTCTCATTGGTACTCGTGGCCTGCAAGGTCACAGGGTTCCAAACCCACCCGACAGACGAGACCGTGTCCCAGGGCCCGAGAAAATGGATTTGGCAAGGGCGGCAAAAGTTTTTTTTGAATTCAGTTGCAATGCTTTTTTTGCTTCTGTCATGATAAAGCCGCATGGCCTCCGGCACCAGGTTTTCGCTGTTGGCATAAAGCAGCCCGCAGGTGTCTATCAGTCCGGCCAATGCCCGGATACAATAAGCGCCCCTGCTGAACCCAAAAAAATAAAGCCTGTCTCCCGCTTCATAATTTTTCATCAGGAACTTGTAGGCTTCTATGATATTTTCGCTCAAGCCATAGCCGAAGGCCGCACCGAATGCGTATTTCAGTTTTCTGGTGATGGGGTTGAAGGAGTCATACGTACTGGGCGTACCCACGCCGGGGTCGTAATAGACCAACTGGCGTTCGGTGTTTTTTTCGAGGACAGAAAATAGCTTGACAACGTTGGAGTTATCGTCTCCAAAATCATTGCCGGTGCCGTCACAGCAGATTACGATGTTTTTCATTCGATTGAATTTAAGCGGCTAATTTATACTGAATGTTGAGTGGTTGAGTATGTTGAAAGTTGAGAAAGCATTGGTATTAAGTATATTTTGGATGTTGAAGTTGCGGCGCTTTAATGAAGTCCTTCTTCCAAACATCACAAAACCAGTCCATCTAACTGGTAACCCAATCCCTCCACCTCGCTCCCAACATCCCTTTTATTCAAGCTTACCTGCTCGGTGATGGCAGCCCCCTGTGCCTGCCCCTTCAAGGGGTCTATAGCCTTAAAAAAGGTCAAGCCCGTCAACCTGGCGATTTCAGCAACCGGGACTTGAAAAGGCTGGTCGTTTTTGAATTCGGAAAAGAGTTTGGCCTCTTCTTCGGCGCTGGCTTCCTTTTTTTTCAGGCCGCTGGCCTCCCATTCCGGGTCCTGGCTGATCAGGAAGCCGACGTGGTAGAGTTTGTCGTCAGAATCTTTTTTATAATAAACTACCTTCCAGAACAGGGCAGGAATTTGCACCAACTGGCCGTTGAGGGGGACTTTTGGGTCTGCTTTTCCAAGTACCGGACCGGTGAACAGGTTGATATTGTAGGAGTTGCTGCCAGACCCTTTTTTCACGGCAGAGGCAGTTTTGAGGATATATGTTTCAAGGCTGTTCCAGATGCCCCGGTTGAACCGCCCGATTTGCGGGACGGCATTGGTGAAGAAAAACGTCAGGCGGGCGCCCCTTGCGGAATTGGCGGTTTTCACATCATCATTGGCATCATCAGCCCATTGGGCATCTTCCCGTTTGGTCATGTGGCCCCGGTCAAAAAAATTGGTGAAAGTTTTATCCTGCTCGCCCTGTACGGAGTTCTTGTAAAACTCATCGCCTATTTGATGTTCCAAGGCAATCCTTTTGTCTGTAATAAAAGGCATGTCCGCCTCTTTCCGGTCGAGTCGGAGGAAAGCCTCGCCGTTGATATTGCAGGCGGAAAAGAAAGGGAGCCTTCTGGATGAAGATTGCACGACGCTGTAATATTGGTAATGCAACACGGTGCTGTTACCGTTGCGCGGGGTTAACAATTTGGCAATGTCCTTTTTTTGCACGCTTTTCAAGCCTGGCAAAGGCACCTTGAACCCTTCGATGAAATTTTCTTTGTACCCGAAATGAGGGCTGTTTTCGGCAGCCGCCAAATCATCCACAGCG